>CAYJOV010000038.1:16353-17722 GCA_964371905.1 uncultured Akkermansia sp.
ATTCCAACCCTCAGCCCGTCTTTATGACGCGTCACGTCATGCTCAATCAAGCCCCTCGTCGTCTCGCTGGTGGGCACATGCGCCTGAGTCTACGTCAGTATGATGTGGAGTGTGAGGCGATGTATTTCAATGGGGCGCAGCTCGACCTCCCCGATCCCCCTTGGGATATTGCCTTCACTATCGATCGCAACATCTGGCGGGGTCGCACCTCTGTATCGCTCTCTATCCAAGATATTCGTCCTGCCCAATGAGTCAAGCGCGCGCAAAGAGGAGCTCCAAGAGCTCTAAGGCGCAGTCGGATGCTCATGAGCATGGTGACTGGCGCGGCTATGGGAGTCTAATGCCCCCTACGCACAAGCGTAGACTGATGCGGCGCGCGCATTGGGAAGACGAGCTTGCCGATGAGCTGGAGTCGGGCATAGAGCCGATCTCGGGCTTGAAGCGCGTCGGTCGTATCTTTTGGGCGACCGTCCTCTTCCTGCCTGTGAACCTGATGCTCTCCTACACGCTGGTGCGCACGCTCTATGCCGCGAGGGACAAGGTGCTGACGGAGTCGCTCTACACGAGTATTCCGGTGTGGTTTACCCTGATTGGAGTCGTGGTCTTTTGTGTCCTCATCTTTATGAGGGTTTTGGCACCTATTCTGTCGTGGCTCTATGTGCTGGGTCACGAGTCCACGCATGCGATCACTTCGCTGATGTGTTTTCGTGGGGTGCATTCCTTTAAGGTTGATACGACGGGGGGATATGTAGATACCGAGGCGGATAATCCGCTTGTCTCGCTCTCGCCTTACTTCATCCCGCTTTGGCTTATCGTGTGGTCGGCCTTGTATTGGGGGGTGCAGCTCATCTATCCTTTTGCGCATGATGAGAAGGTGTTTTATGGGGGATTTGGTTTTTGGCTGAGTTTTCATATCTACTGGACGATTCGCGTCATCCCGCGTGAGCAGCCCGATCTCTTGGAGAATGGGCTCTACTTTTCCTTTCTCTATGTCGGCTTGATGAATCTCATCGTGCTCGTCATCATCCTCGCGCTCTTTGACGTCATCTCATGGGGGGACTTTTTTGTCAATGCTGAGGAGACGGTTTACATCTTTTGGCACTTAGCGTGTCGATTCTACGAGACACTCTTGAGTCAGGCTTGACTTTTGTATGAGACATGCCTATAGTCGAGTCCTACATGAGTTCCTTTTCTGATTCTGATTATTCCTCCCGTCCCCAACGTCGCTATCATGATGAGCGCGGGGGCTTTCGCGAGCGCAGTTCCTTTCGCCCTCAGGAGGGTAGGGATCGTGAAGAGCGCGGAGGCTTTCGTGAGCGCAGTTCCTTTCGCCCTCAGGAGGGTAGGGATCGTGAAGAGCGCGGGGGCT
>CAYJOV010000039.1:0-17661 GCA_964371905.1 uncultured Akkermansia sp.
GAAGTTGTAGGTGCGTATCTTTTCCTCGCGGCCGCCTGAGCCGATGAGGGCGCGGCGTTGGTCGGAGTAGCTCTGCTGAGCCTCACGCTGCTTCATCTCAAAGAGGCGCGCGCGGAGGATGCGCATACCTGTCTCGCGATTCTTCATCTGAGAGCGTTCTTGCTCACAGCGCACCATGATGCCTGTGGGAAGGTGAAAGATCTGGACGGCAGATTCTGTAGTATTCACGTGCTGACCACCCGCGCCTCCCGAGCGGCAGGTCTCGATACGCAGGTCATCGGGGCGTATGGTGACATCGACTTCCTCAGCCTCGGGGAGCACGGCAACGGTGGCGGTGGAGGTGTGGATGCGTCCCTGTGTCTCGGTGCTGGGCACACGCTGGACGCGGTGCACGCCGCTCTCGTGCTTCATGTAGCGAAAGACCTCTTCACCGGCGATGCGTGCAGTGACTTCCTTGAAGCCACCTACAGCACTGGGGCTGGCATCAAGGAGCTCGAACTTCCACCCGCGGCCTTCGGCATAGCGCTGGTACATGCCCAGCAGGTTGCCCGCAAAGAGGGAGGCCTCATCCCCGCCTGTGCCCGCGCGTATTTCTACAAGCGCATCGCGGTCCTCGGTCGGGTCGCGTGGGAGGAGGCTGTATTGTACATCCTGCTCGAGCTGCTCAATGCGAGGCTCAAGCTCAGCGATTTCGAGCTCAGCCATTTCGATGAGCTCTTCATCCTCGGAGGAGATGAGCTCGCGATTGTCTTCGAGCTGCGTTTTGAGGGTGCAGAGCTCGCCCCATTGCTGCATGAGCTCGGTGCTGCGGCGGTGCTCGCGCATGAGCTCTTCGGCGCGATTGCGGTCTTCAAAGAGGGCGGGATCGGCGATGAGCTCATCAAGCTCAGCGTGGCGTTCGCGGCGTTTTTCGATCAGGG
This sequence comes from uncultured Akkermansia sp., assembly GCA_964371905.1. Taxonomy (GTDB): domain Bacteria; phylum Verrucomicrobiota; class Verrucomicrobiia; order Verrucomicrobiales; family Akkermansiaceae; genus Akkermansia. The sequence continues at coordinate 921 of CAYJOV010000039.1, forward strand.
GGGCGTAGTCAATCATGCGGTGAAGCTATTGTAGCGGTTAGACTCCTTGCTGACAAGACAAAAGCACCGAGGAGAATACGCAGAGGAGAATACACATCCACTCACCCCTCCTGCTCGCACGACGAATAACAGCGAGCATGACCGCCTGAGAGGAGGACTTCTTGCTCATCGGCGAGCCACTGCTCGATGAGTTGGCGGCATTTGCCTATTTCGCTGTGACGGAGCTCGGTGCTGCGTGTGCGGCGGTGCTCAAAGCTGTCGATATCGTGGAGGTGGATACCTGTTAGCTCTCCACAGCGCGGATCAACATTGCGCGGGACGGAGAGATCCATGAGCAGCAGAGGGCGGTGCAAGCGCTTTTCTTGTACTGATGCGAGGGCGTGATGTTGCACCACGTAGACAGGGGAGGCGGTCGAGACGATGGCAATATCGATATGCTCAAAATAGGGGAGCCATTCGCTGAAGCGGATGACGCTACCACCGACCTGCTCGGCGAGCTCAACGGCTCGGTCGTAGCTGCGGTTGGCGACAAAGAGAGCCTCAGCCCCACGCGAGCGTAGGCTCTGAGCCGTGCTACGCGCGACGTCGCCCGCGCCAATCAGCAGCACGCGCTTGCCCTCGAGGCTGCCCATCTCTGCGAGCGCGACTTGCACAGCGGCAGCTCCTATGGAGGTGGGGCCTTGGGTGATGCGTGTCTCGTGGCGCACGCGCTTGCCTATGGAGAAGATGCGCTGGAAGACGCGGTTCGCATAGCTGCCTGTGGCGCGATGCTGGAGGGCGACGCGGTAGGCCTCCTTGAGCTGGCCAAAGATCTCGGTCTCTCCGAGTATCATGGAGTCCAGCCCCGCGGCGAGCTCCGCGAGGTGGCGTAGGACGTCGCGCCCTTCATAGCTGTAGAAGTAGCGGCTGTCTATGTCCTGATGCAGTGTGGCGTAGTGCTGCATGAGGCTCTGCTGCATGGCCAACAGGTCTGCACCCTCCTGCCCCCAAGCGATGATTTCGGTACGGTTGCAGGTGGAGAGCAGGACGCACTCCGCGATGTGAGGGAGGGCGAGCAGGCGGTGGAGGCTCGCCGCGAGCTGGCTTTTGGAGACGGAGAAATGCTCACGTATGGCGAGGGGGCAGCTGTGGTAGTTCACCCCGAGGCAGAGGAGCTGCTTATTGGGTCGGGCTTGCATCGGATGACGCGTCATGGCGGCTCTATCCTCAGTGCTGGCTGTCTTCACAGGCGGCGTGGATGGCTTGGATGAGAGAGGGGATGGTGTGTTGGGGGGACTCGAGGTCGGGCTTGAGACCATAATGTTGCAGGGCAGCGGTAGTCACGGGGCCTATGCTGGCGATACGACAGCCTGTGGGGAGAGAGAGACCGAGCTTGACCCAGTGCTTGACGGTGCTGGCACTGGTGAAGGTGATCCACTCCGCGCCCTGCTGCTCGATGAGCTGGCGTGTGCCTGTGGGGTCTTCTGTCTCGATGACTGTCTTGTAGGCGAGGCATTCATCGACGATGGCCTTGCGCTTCATGAGCTCTTTGTAGAGATAGTCGCGTGCCTGCTCGCCGTGTACCCAGAGCATGCTGCAGTGCTCAACGCCGCCGAACTCCTCCGCCTTGCGGTCGAACTCAGCGATGAGCTCCTCGGCGACGGCTTTCTGGGGCATCACATCGACCATGAGTCCGAATTTCTTGAGCTCAGCGGCCGTACCAGGTCCGACAGCGGCGATGCGCGCACCACCTATTTCGCGTATATCTTCATAGACGGAAAAGAAGGCTTGGAAAAAGCGTGTGACCCCATTGGGGCTGGAGAAGACGAGCCAGTCGTACTGCGGGGCATCGACGACGGACTCGGCAAAGGCGTGGCGATCGCTGGGGGGCGCGATGCGGATGAGGGGGAGCTCAAGGACGCTGGCTCCGAGATCACTGAGGCCTTCGCGTAGGCTGCTAGCCTGCTGGCGCGTGCGTGTGACGATGATGCGCTGCCCTTGCAGGGGGAGGCTGCTGTACCAGTCGAGCTGGGGACTAAGGGTGGTGACCTCGCCGATGACGAGGATGGCGGGGGCGGCAAATTGCTCCTCAGCCACGCGCTGGCAGAGCTCACCTAGGGTGCAGAGGAGCTTGCGCTGCTGGCTGGTGCAGCCCCATTGGATGAGGGCGACGGGCGTGCTACTCTCCTGCCCTTCGGCGATGAGGGTATCGACGATGCTTGGGAGATTCTTCATCCCCATGAGCATGACCTTGGTACCTGATGCACGTGCAATCTTGCTGAGCTCCAGCTGGGAGCTCTCCTTGCCTTCCATCTCATGACCGGTGAAGATGGTCAGCTGGGTGCACATGCCGCGCTGCGTGACGGGGATGCCGGCATAGGCGGGCACGGCGAGGGCTGAGGAGATGCCAGGGACGATTTGAAAGGGGATGTTGGCTGCGTGGAGATGGAGAGCTTCTTCTCCCCCTCGGCCAAAGAGATAGGGATCACCGCCCTTGAGGCGAACGGTGAGGGGGTATCGTGTGCCGCAGCTGACGAGCAGCTCGTTGATCTGCTCTTGAGGGAGGGCGTGGCACTCGGCACGCTTGCCGACAAAGTGGCGCACGCAGTCGGGCTTGGCATAGCCGAGGATGCTGGGCGAGACGAGCGCGTCGTAGATGAGGCAATCGGCGCGTTCGATAAGATTTTTTGCTTTAATGGTGAGGAGCTGCGGATCTCCTGGACCCGCACCGACGAGATAGACGATACCTGATTTCATGATGGATAAAAAACTCCTCCCCTCGCATGGGGCAAGGGGAGGTGTGAGGGGAAGCTATTTGCTTAGAGCGTCGTGCTCGCAACGAGCGTGGGAGCTGGTGCTGGTGCTGGTGCTGGTGCTGGTGCTGGAGCTGCAGCTGGAGCTGGAGCTGCGGAGGCGGGCTTGGGAGCTGTGGCCGTTGCACCGCGAGCCTCAGAGCGCGCGCGGCGCAGGAGCTCACTGACGGTCACGAGCTTAAAGCCACGGGCTTGCAGACCCTTGACGATGCCTTCGACAGCGGCGGCCGAGGGGGCGTGGATGTCGTGGAGCAGGATGATAGAGCCGTTCTTGGCTTGATTCACCGCGCGGGAGGTGACGACGGAGACACCGGGGCGTTTCCAGTCATTCGTATCGACACTCCACATGATGGTGCTCATGCCGTACTTCTGGGAGAAGTAGTTGACCAGATCGGTGTTGATCGCACCGTAGGGAGGGCGCATGGTGGGGACGCTACGACCGATGGCGGAGCGAATGGCGGCGACGGATCTATCCATCTGGCTATTCACAGACGCCCTGTCGATGCGTGTGAGCGAGGGGTGATTCCACGTGTGAACACCTATCTCATGCCCCGAGGCTACGGCCTTGGAGAGGATACCAGGATTGCGCTTCACGCGCTCACCGAGTACGTAGAAGGTACCCTTCGCACCGTACTTATTGAGTATATTGATAATGCGTGGTGTATGAGTCGGGTGTGGTCCATCGTCGAATGTGAGCGCGACGTAGGGACCATTGACGGAGACGCTGTGTACCTTGCGGCCTGGAGCCTTGGGCGTCACTCTCTTGGGGGGAACGGGCTTGATGACCTTGGCTGTGGCATCTGTTGCGGCTTTGGTGGTAGGCTTAACGATGGGCTGAGTGATGGGCTTCGTTTGCTTGGTCTTCTCTGTATCTGTAGGAGTTTTGAGCTCCTTGGGTGGGACGGGCTGGATGGGTAGCGCGCCCTCACCTTCTACGATGGCTTTGTCATCATGGGTTAGCCCTTGACGTTGATCCTGCTTCTGTGCCTGCCCTTGACCCTGATTCTGGGTAATGGTGGAACAAGAAGTAGCGAAAACGCCTGCGAGGGCTAATGTGATAATATGCGAGGGTATTTTCATAAGAATCTGTGAAATGATAGCTTCTAGAGATCAAAATAGCAACTCTTTTTCATCCTACAGACAGTATTTTTAAAGACTTATAATAAAAATTAGATTTTTTACAATGTATATTTAAATATAGATGTTAATATTTAAATATTAGTAAAATTAACTTAAAAGATTAGGATAAGCCCTCATCGCAAGCTCGCGTGACATATCGCGAATCTCACTCGCTTCTCCCGCTTGCAACGCGCGCTCTGTCAGTGCGACACAGTCGCTATAATTCAGATGACGTATGGCATAGCGTATGGCAGGTAAGACATGGGCTCCCGCCGAGATGGAGTCAAATCCGAGTCCGACGAGTAGCGGCAGTAGGATGAGGTCCGAGCCCGTCTCCCCACAGATGCAGGTAGGGACACCCGCCTGCACGGTCTTGTGCATGAGGCGTATGACTCCGGGGTGAGCGGGGCGGAACATCTCGGCGACACGGTGATTGACACGATCCACCGCAATAGTGTACTGCGTCAGGTCATTACTACCAACGGAAAAGAAGTCCACATGCTCCGCGAGCACATCGGCAATCATCGCGGCACTCGGTACCTCAATCATGATACCCACGCGCAGCTGCTCATCATAGGGCTCACCGCGCTCACGCAGCTCTGCACGGCACTCATCAAGCATCTGCCTGACTTCACGCAGCTCGCTGACTCCTGAGATCATGGGGAACATGATAGCTGTCTTGCCATGCGCGGAGGCGCGCAAGATGGCGCGCAATTGATCCTTGAAGCAGTCGGGGCGGCTCAGTGAGACGCGTATCCCGCGCCAGCCAAGGAAGGGATTGTCCTCCTTGGCGGCAGAGTCATCAAAGGGCAGCTTATCTCCCCCTGCGTCCAGCGTGCGAAAGATTACCTCATGCGGTGCAGCGGCCTCGAGCAACTCTTTATAATGCAGATACTGCTCCTGCTCACTGGGCATTTTTCCATAATCGAGGAGGAAGAACTCCGTGCGGTAGAGCCCGACACCCTCGGCACGTGATTCCTTGATGGAGGGGAATTCGTGGGCGAACTCGATATTGACCGAGAGGCGCAGACGGCGCCCATCCAGCGTCTCGGCGGGTAGGTGATTGTGCAGGACGAGCTCGTGACGCTGCCTCTCCTTTTGTGCTTGGAGATTACGGTAGTACTCGCGTGTCACCTCATTGGGATTGAAAATAAGAATACCATTGTAGCCATCAAGGATGGCGGGCTGCCCCATCTGAGCCTCCAGCTGGAGATTGGCGATGCCTGCGATGGCGGGCAGGCCGAGGGAGCGAGCTAGGATGGCTGTGTGTGAGACCGCTGAGCCCAGCTCCGTGGCAAAGCCTTGGATGGAGGTCCTATCCAGATTCACCGTCTTGCTCGGTGGTAGCTCATGCGTCACGAGAATAGAGCAGACATCATGCAGGGAATGACGCTCCTCAGAGTCATGATCCTCCTCACGGAGGTGACTGAGGACTCGATGCATCACGTCATCCATATCCGCGACGCGCGAGCTCATGTAGGGATCATCAATCTGGCGTATGATCTCCATATAATTCTGCACTACAGCATAGTAAACTGACTCGATATTGTGGAGACGCGTCCTGAGCTCACTTTGCACACGCTGCATGAGGGTACGATCGCGCAGCAACAGCAGATGCACATCAAAGATAGCAGCCTCATCATTACCACTCATGCGCTCGACGCGCAGCTTCAGGGCACGTATAGCTTCCTCGGTACGCTCAAGCGCCACGTCGAGTCTCGCCCACTCGCGCTCGATGAGATTGTCAGTGATGGCGTAGGTGCGTGGAGCATCCCCTCCGCGTGTATCCACGCGTATAGCTCCCATGGCAATGCCTGGGGAGATGGGAGTACCCTTGAGACGGCGTTCGAATTCTTCATTCATGTTTAAGAGCTCCACCAGCTATGGATGCATAATTATTCTTCGTTGAATTTGTCATTGATGAGCTCCTCAATGGCAGCCATCAGTTTTTCCTCATCTGAGCCCTCGACACTCACCTTGATACTTGAGCCGCATCCCACGGCAAGCATCATGAGCCCCATGATACTCTTCCCATCGACACATTCATCATCTTTCTCCACTTGGACATCGGATTTGTACTTGGAGCTGAGACGCACGAATTGAGCGGCAGGGCGCGCATGGATTCCGAGCTTGTTTAATATGGTAAGTTCTTTTGTAATCATAAAAAAGGGGAAAATATGTATCGCGTCTATAGTATAGCTCTCAAAGTGAAAGAAAGCGAGTTTTTTTTCTACTAAATTCCGTCAAAAATCATCTCTCTCGTTCTCCTTTACTGCGCAACTGCATCAGCAAAATCTCAGAAGGGACATTGAGGCGAAACATCGCACCGGGCCAAGTCCCCGCGCCTGTTGTGACATAAAATGTAGTCTCTCCCACATGATAGCGACCCCGTATGAAGCCCGCTGAAGCATAATCTGAAAACCAGCTCAGAGGCCCTAGCATCATCCCCCCATGCGAATGCCCTGAGAGCATGAGATCGATACCGCGAATATTCTCGCGCTCCGCCACTACGGGGTTATGAGCCAGCAAAATCGTCGCATCCCCCGCAGGCACACCGCGACGCGCCTTGGCCAGCCGCACACCAGGCTCCTCGGCAGAGCGAGGATGGGAGGAGGGATAGCCTGTATAGTCGCAGACGCCGATGAGGCTGAGTCCTGCGAGTGGTTGCGCATTCTCATTCTCTAGCGTCTTCATCCCCAGCGCACGGTACGCCTGCATGCACTCCGCGTAGTCTGTGTAGTACTCATGATTCCCCGCTGTGACATAGACCCCGTAGCGCGCCTTGATGTCTGCCAGCGGTGTGAGATCCTTGCGTCGGTGTGCCATAGCTCCATCGGCGAGATCTCCCACGATCACAACCAGATCAGGGGCGAGCGCATTGATACGAGAGACGATAGCGCGCGCGTAATTCGCATCATTGACGGGAGATAGGTGCAGATCGGCGAGAAAGACGAGACGCAGCCCATCGTACTGCTTGGGCAGCGAGGGCATCTCCACCACGACCCCGCGGGGCGTGGGCACGCGCATCGACTGCCACACGCATATCGTCGTCAACGAGGTACCCAGCACCACAATGAGCAAGCCCGTACTCTGGAAGGGAAATCGCAGCGTCCCGCCTCTCAGCACTTTGCGCAGCAGCACGACAGGCCAGCAAAGCACATCGCGCAGCAGCGTGAGCTGAGAGAAGACCAGCACCGCAGTATAGAGAGCGGAGCTGACAATGAGCAGCGCGCGCGGCGCCTCCGGCAGCAAAGACTCCCCGCTGGGCCAGAAGCAATGAAGCAGCTGCGCGCGCAAGGCTCCCACGGTCAGCAGGCTCATCAGGATCACTTTAAGAATCCACGAGAGCCGCAGCGGCAGGATGAGCGAGATGCAGACGTAGAGGGCAGCAGGGATGAAGAGCAGATACATGGGGCAAGAGACGGGGTCGTCAGCCCCATGCTAGCACGAAGGGCGCGGCAATTCAAGACTTGCCTTCTAGGCGCGTCACCTGAGTCTGCAAGACCTCTATCATCTGCTCGAGAGCCTTGATACGCGCAGGGAGAGTATCTTTCTGCTCGGGGCGCACGAGCAATGATTTCTGAGTCTCAGCGGCCAACTCTGGACTCACCGTCGCGCAGTCAAAGATCAGGCGCAGCATGGAATAATGCCACATGGCATCCTCTCGCTTGTAGCCCTCACGCACAGCCTGAATCTTGCTCTGATCGTCCGTCATCACTGCCGCGCGCATCGCCTTCAAGTACTCCTGCATACGAGGCGCTAGCGCATCCATGGGAAAGTCATTGAGGGTCTCATGATAGCTCTTGAGCAAAGCCTCATCGTCTCCCCTCCCTTCCTTGTAGGCCTGAACCTGCTCCTCGAAGCCTCGTATCGTACGACGCAGAGCATAGAGCTGGAGCGCGCGCTGCTCCTCACTCAGCGCAGGGATAGCCTGCTTGGCGAGGGGCTTGATCTTCGCACGCTGAGCCGCGGCCGCCTCTAGACACTGGCGCTGGATATCGCCCTTCTTCTCCTGATCGATAGGGGGAGACAGAGCCTCCGCTTGCTCCGCGATCTTCTTGAGCTCGCTGGGAGGAGAGAGCAGCATGTTAGCCATCTGGAATGCCTTACTTGCTGCGGGGTAGCACTGATCCAAGAGCTCTGTCAATTTCATATGCATGTCATAGATGGCGAACTCGAGGTTATGATCGAGATCTTTTCCACAACGCTCAAAAAAAGCCACAAGAGTATGCGCCATCTCCTGACGCGCTCTCATATAGGGATAGAAATCTGCTGGCATCTCATCCAGTGCAATGCTCACATCTATGCGATAGCTGCTCAGCGTGAACTCCAATTGGGAGGCAGGATCCTGCTCCAGCCACAGCATATGCGCCATGAGATCAAGGCGTCGAGCATTGAGCTCGTGGATGTAATTAGCAAGAGCTTGATAAGCGATGGCAGGGGTCTGAGCTGCGGGCGAGGCGGGAGGCTGAGCACTCGCGAGAGGGCTGACGAGTAAACTGGCGAGAACAAATAATTTCTTCATCTATTAATTCGTATAACGGATTGCTGCTCTCTCGTCAAGAGAAAAAACGCCCTTGGAAGGAGCAAATGAGTCATCAGGCGAGTGTGCAGCTTGTCAAGAGCAGGATTTTTTGCTAAAGTGGAATTCATGAATTTCTTATCACAAACACTCGCACTTGCCTGCGGACTCCTCCTTACAGGCATGAGCAGTGCGCAGATACCAGGTATTGGCAGTACATTCAGCCTTGAGAAAAAGGAAGACTCCCTCGTCAGCGGCAGCATGAGCGCGAGCGTGACGAGCTACGCCAAGCAGCAGCCCTTCTACCTCTCCTACACCGTCAGCGCCGTCAAGCCATGGCATCTCTATTATAGAAACCCCGGCACGGTAGGACTCACGCCAGAGATCAAGCTCGATGCCCCCGAGGGCTTCCAAGTCGAGGGTCCTTATTGGCAAGTCCCCAAGAGAGAGGAGGGCGCTATAGGCGTCTTCTACGGCTATTCCGCCCTGAGCTTTGTCTGGAAGGTCACGCCCAGCGCGGACGCAGCGGGCGAGGCCAGCTTCCGCGCGGAGTCCGTCACTCAGGCCTGCAATGACGAAGGCTGCTCCCCTCCCCTACCCGCCGAGGCTGAGATCAGCCTGAGCGCAGGTGATGCGGCTGCCAATAGCGCATGGCAGAATCTGGAGAAGAAAGTCGAGACACTGGGCGATAGCCCCGTCGCCTTCCGCATCTGCCAAGACAGCACCCAGACGGTCACGCTGCAATTCGACACCGAGCAGCCTGTCAGCAGTGCCTACTTCTTCTCCGATGACAACGTCATCGCCCCCCATCTCCCCCAAGTGCTGACGCGCTCGGGCAACACCAACAGCCTCGCGATGCCCCGCAACGACAACGCGGATGGCATGTACCCCGCCCCCGAGACCCCCGCAGTCGGTAGCCCCATCAAGCAGCTCAAGGGTATCCTCATCTATGATGACAAGCACATGAAGCTCACGGTCGACGATGTCGCCAAGCACAGCGTCAGCAACGCATCGGGTGCCTCCACGGCCTCCGCGATGCCGAGCAATTTCTGGACTGTGGTCGGCGGTCTCTTCATCGGCGGCTTCATCCTCAACCTCATGCCCTGCGTCTTCCCCGTCATCGGGCTCAAGATCATGAGCTTTGTCGAGCTCGCAGGCGGCTCACGTCGCAAGATCTTTTTGCACTCCTACACCTTTGTCGCGGGGGTACTCTTCTCCTTCTGGGTGCTCTCACTCATCCTCATCATCCTCTCCCAGATTGGCACGCTCTCGACAATCCCTTGGTCTGAGTGGCTCAACGTCCTACTGAATGACACAGGCTCCTCCGAGCGCACCTGGGCCGTCTGGATGCAGAATCCTTGGATCGTCTACGTGCTCATCATGCTGCTCTTTGTCATGGGTCTGAGTATGTACGGTGTCTTTGAGCTCGGTGTCTCCGCCACGGGCGCGGGTCAGGAGCTGCAAAAGAAAAAGGGTCTCTCGGGCTCCTTCTTCTCAGGGCTGCTCGCCACGGTCGTCGCCACCCCCTGCAGCGCGCCCTTCCTCGGTGGTGCGCTCCCTGCCGCCCTCTCCATGCCCGCCCTCTGGCTGCTCGCTGCCATGAGCTTTATGGCACTGGGTCTCTCGCTGCCCTACATCATCATCGGGATTTTCCCCTCCTTTGTACGCTTCCTCCCCCGCCCAGGGGCCTGGATGGAGTCGCTGAAGCAGGGGCTCTCCTTCCTCCTCTTTGCCGCTGTCGCATGGCTGATGGTCACCTACCTCGCCTTCATCCCCGACGCTCATCTGGATAGCATGGACATCATCCTCATCGGATTCGTCATCGTGGGCTGCGCCTTCTGGGTCTATGGTCGCTGGTGCGCCATCTACCGCGACAAGAGCACCCGTATCATCGGCGGTGTCTGCGCGCTGCTCCTGCTGGTCAGCGGCGTGATCATGAGCATCCCCCGCGCCGAGCCCAGCGCTGAGGAGATCGCCTCACGTCCCCAGTGGGAGACATGGAGCCCCGCTGCCATGCAAGCCGCCCTCGACGCGGGCAAGCCCGTCTACGTCGACTACACGGCCAAGTGGTGCGCCACCTGCCAGTACAACAAGAAGGTAGGCTACAATGACGCCGTCTATGACAAGGTCAAGGAGCTCGGCATCGTCCTCATGCGTGCGGACAAGACGCGCCCCAATGCCGCCATCGACGAGGAGCTCCAGCGTCTCAAGCGCACCTCCATCCCTGTCAACGTCCTTTATCAAAAGGGGCAGCAACCTGCCATCACCAGCGAGCTGCTCAGCCCTGGCTACCTCATCGGCTTCTTTGAAAGGGAGGTCAAGTGAGCAGCCGTGACAAAAAAATCTACCAAAATCACGCGCAAAAGCTGGACGTAGCAGGGGAAGTCTGATAGGCTCTCTGAAACACGTTTATCAATTGTCTCTATGAAGTACATATTTGTCACAGGCGGTGTGGTTTCCTCACTAGGAAAAGGTATCGTGGCAGCATCGCTGGGAACATTACTAGAGCATTGTGGCTTGGAGGTCACGATGCAAAAGTTCGACCCCTATCTCAATGTTGACCCTGGTACGATGAGCCCTTTCCAGCATGGTGAGGTCTACGTCCTCAACGACGGTGCGGAGACCGATCTCGATCTCGGTCACTACGAACGCTCCGTCCACTGCGAGCTCTCACGACTCAACAATCTCACGAGTGGGAAGGTCTTTGAACAAGTGCTGAGCAAGGAGCGCAAGGGCGTCTACCTAGGCAAGACCGTCCAATACATCCCTCACGTCACCGACGAGATCAAGCAGCGCCTCTATGAGCTCACTGAGGCCAACAAGCAGTGCGATCTCATCATCACTGAAATTGGTGGCACCGTGGGCGATATCGAGGGCTATCTCTTCCTTGAGGCGATACGCCAGTTCACCTTTGAGGTCGGGCGGCACAACTGCTGCTTCATCCACGTCACGCTGCTGCCCTACATCTCGGCAGCAGGCGAGGTGAAGACGAAGCCCACGCAGCAAAGCGTCGCCAAGCTGCGCGAGATCGGTCTGCATCCCGACGTCATCGTCTGCCGCACCGAGCGTAGCAAGCTCTCCGAAGAAGAGAAGAGCAAGATAGGCATGTTCTGCAACGTCGCGCCCAAGAATGTCGTCGAATGCCGCGATGTTGATAATAGCATCTACGAATGCCCGCTCGATCTGGGACGCGACAAGCTCGATCGCATCGTCGCTGAGGTACTCGGTCTCACCATCCCCAAGCCCAAGATGGAGCAGTGGCAGCAATTCGTCAAGCGTGTCGTCTCGCCCAAGCACAGCGTGAAAATCGCCGTGGTGGGCAAGTACATCGCCCTCCAAGACGCCTACAAATCCATCTACGAGAGCTTCACCCACGCGGGCGCAAGCAATGATTGCGGTGTGGAGATCACCCGCGTCAATGCCGAGGATCTCCAGACGGAAGAAGGAGTAGCCAAGCATCTCGGTGACATGGACGCTATCCTCGTCCCCGGTGGCTTTGGCGATCGCGGCACAGAAGGCAAGATCGAGGCGGTCAAGTACGCTCGTGAGAACAAGATCCCCTTCATGGGCATCTGTCTCGGTATGCAGATAGCCGTCATCGAGTACGCCCGCAATGTCCTCGGACTCAGCGATGCGAACTCCATCGAATTCTCCCCAGGGACGAGCAATCCCGTCATCTGCCTTCAAGAAGCCCAAAAGAAGGTCAGCAAGAAAGGCGGCACGATGCGCCTCGGTGCCTACACCGCCGAGCCCAAGGCGGGCAGCCTCTGCGCAAAGCTCTACAACAATGTCGAGAGCTTCAGCGAGCGTCACCGCCATCGCTATGAGTTCAACCCCGACTACCGCGAGGCATTGGAAGCCGCAGGGCTCATCCTCTCCGCGACCAATCCCGAGACGGGACTCGTCGAAGTCGTCGAGCTAGCGGATCATCCCTTCTTCATCGCCTGCCAGTACCACCCTGAGTTCCAGAGCCGACCCAATGCCCCCCATCCCCTCTTCTCGGGATTCGTGGCCGCGGCACTCGCACACAAGCTGGAGCAGGCCTGATAGCCCTTACAAGCAAAACCCCAATGGGCGGTGATATCCTCACCGCCCTCTTTCATTCCCCAAAACCTAACAGCTCCATATTCCTATGACCGCCGACTTTCTAGTCATCCTCGCCTACTTCTTTGCCATCTTTGGCATAGGACTCTACGTAGGCCGCAAGCAAACCAGCCTTGAGTCCTACGCCCTCGGCAATCGCGACATGCCTTGGTGGGCTATTGTCGCCTCCATCATCGCCGCCGAGATCAGTGCAGCCACCTTCCTCGGCACCCCCGGTGAGGGCTTTGCGCATCGCAACTTTACCTACGCGCAGCTCGCCATAGGCGCTATTCTCGGGCGTATCATCGTCGGGCGACTCTTCCTGCGACCCTACTACCAGTATCAGGTCATCTCCATTTATGAATATCTGGAGAAGCGCTTTGGCACGACCACGCGCCGCTGGGCGAGTGCCACCTTCCTGCTCAGCCGCGTGCTCGCGAGCGGGGCGCGCCTCTACTTTGCCGGTATCCTGCTCGTCATCGCCTACATGGCCATCACGGGTCAGAGCGAGATGAGCTCTGGGCAGACCCTCACCGCCTACATCGCGGCTCTCGTCTTCATCAGTGTCGCCACTGCCATCTACACCACGCTCGGGGGGCTCAAAGCCGTCGTCTGGACCGATGTGCTCCAAGCGAGCATCCTCGCTATCGCCATCCTCACCACCATAGGCGTGCTCATGCTGAGCATACGCGGCGAGGGCAGCTGGACCGAGGCGTGGAACTACATCGTCACCACCATAGGCAACACCGAGGACAATCCGGCGAATGTCTCCCAGCTCCAGCCATGGAAGGTCGTCGACTGGGGCTTCACCGACGGTGGACTCATCGCGAATATCAAGAGCATCCTCAGCCAAGAATACACCATGTGGAGTGCCGTGCTCGGTGCGACCTTCCTCGCCATGGCGACGCATGGCACTGACCAAGACATGGTGCAGCGCATGCTCGCGGCCAAGGATAGCAAGACAGGCTCACGCGCCGTCATCCTCTCGGGCATCATCGACTTGCCCGTTGTCATCGTCTTCCTCTCCTGCGGCATGCTGCTCTATGTCTTCTTTACGAAGAATGGGATAGCCCCCCCTGAGAAGACCAATGAGATCTTCCCCTACTTCATCATCCACTACCTGCCAGCGGGCATACGCGGTCTGCTCATCGCAGCCCTCCTCGCCACCGCCATGGGCTCGCTCTCCACGGCTCTCAACGCGCTGGCTACCACCGCGACGCGCGACTGGTACCGCGATGTCTTCCGCCCCAATGCGGGTGAGAAGCAGCTGCTCACGGCCGCACGCTGGATGACGGTGCTCTTTGCCGTGCTGCTCATCGTCGTGGGCATCATCACCGCATGGTACACGGTGCTCAACCCCTCGGCCCGCATCATTCCCATCGCGCTCGGTATCTTTGGCTATACCTACGGTTCATTGCTCGGCGTCTTCTTGCTGGGCATGCTCACACGTGGGCGTGGCAACGACAAGGGCAATGTCATCGCCATGATCGCGGGCTTTGCCACCATCATCTACTTGGAGATTGGCAAGCACTACGACATCGCCCCCGTGATCTCCTTCACCTGGCGTGTGACCATAGGTACGATTGTCACCTTCCTCGTCGGCTACTGCTTCAAGTCCAAGCCTAGAGAAGAGGCATGACCCCGCGCGCTCAACGCAGCGCGCTGCTCAAGACGGCGCTCTTTGCCCTGCTGGGTGTGTATTTCTGCTATGTAGGGATACGCTCAGCGGGCTTCGTGCGCGTGCTGTTCATCCTCATTGGCGTGGTTGATTTTGCCATTGCCTACAATTACCTGCGGCGTATCATCGGGAGGTGATATCACGCGAGCCGCAGCTGAGCGATTCATGGGAGAAGCTGCGGCTCTGATTCTTTCTCCTCTGGAATATAATTCTTAACGCTGCGATAAGGGGATCTATGTTCCCTGCTTCTCCTGTGGGGTGAATGGGGGGGGAAAGTAGTTGCTGCGTATTATTTATAGAAGAGAGATCTTTACTCTTGCTTTTCTTATTCTGCATGTTTAATATCCTGACAAGCAGTACAAGTAACTCAATCCTATGAAATCCTACATTACTACAGTGCTTTTTTTGGGCATGCTCTGCTCTGTCTCAGCTATGACAACGGCTGATTTTTATCTATCTCTCGACGAAAAGATAGAGAGAAAAAAGCCGGTTGCGAGCACGAAGCGTACCAAGAAAGCCGCCGAGACGAAGCCATCCATTCGCGTCAAGAAAGACCCCGACTATAGGGTGAACCTGAAGCTATGGAATAATAAGACGAAAAAAATTATAGCCAAAGGCAAACGCAAGCTCATTGTTGACATCAAGACGCAGCGAGCAAAGCTCTACGTAGGTAAAACGCTCGTCATGAACTTCCCTGTCACGACAGGCAAGAGCGGGAAGAGTACACCTAGGGGCACTTTCTTTGTCTCTGAAAAGGTCATTGATAAGGAGTCTAATCTCTACGGTAGACGGGATAAGGAGGGTAACTGGATAGGTGCCAAGATGCCTTACTGGATGCGCATCTATCGTGGTATAGGGATCCATCAGGGCACGCTTCACGACACTCCTGCCTCCAATGGCTGTGTGCGTGTCCCTGCGGTGGTGGCAGAAGTGCTCTTTAGCAATATGGATATGGGCACGATGGTGAGCGTACGCTAAGCCGTCTCGAATAGCTCTGTCCGTCGCAAGGCTAAACTGATCTAAACTGATGAAAACGCTTCCCCCTCTTGGCTTTGGTACGGGGCAGATTCCTGATGGTGATGCTTGCGTCATGGCAGTTTTGCATGCCTTGGAGGCGGGCTATAGGCTCATTGATACAGCAGCGCACTATGGCAATGAGCCCAGTGTGGGGCGCGCGATCGCCGAGAGTGGCTTGAGACGTGAGGCGCTTGCCGTCATCAGCAAGCTTTCTATCGTGGACAAGGGCTATGATGCGGCTATACGCGCCTGTAAAGAAAGCCTTGAGCGTCTGGGTCTCGATTATCTGGATGTCTACCTCATCCATTGGCCTGCCAATGCTGTTGCGAACCCGCAGGACTGGCGGGAGCTCAATGCGTCAAGCTGGCGTGGGCTGGAGTATCTCTATGAGGCGGGGCTCGTGCGCACCATAGGGCTGAGCAATTTTATGCCTGAGCATCTTGAGCCACTGCTGGCGGGGGCGCGGATTGCTCCTCAGATCAATCAGATTGAGCTGCACCCTGGGCATGCTCAGCTGGCGTGCCGTCAGTACTGCGCGCAGCGGGGGATAGCACTACAGGCATGGTCTCCCATGGGTATGGGAGGGATGGAGCTGCTGGAGCATCCGCTCGTGATGCAGATAGCTGGTTACTACGAGAAGACGACAGCTCAGCTCTGTCTGCGCTGGTGTGTGCAGTGTGGCGCTGTTCCGCTGCCAAAGTCGGTCACGCCTGAGCGCATCGTTGAGAATAGCGAGATTTTTGATTTCGAGATTTCCGAGGAGCATATGCGAGCTCTCGATGAGCTGCCCGCTCTCGCCTACTCGGGCTGGGATCCCTATAGTATGCCGACTCCTTCCTAAAAAGGGTGAAGAGAGGCGCGCTGTCACATCGTGGGCTTTCTCTATCAAGGCAACAGGATTATAATCTCGCGTATGGAGACTATGAAGAAAGAGATATACTTGGCGGGTGGATGCTTCTGGGGTGTAGAAAAGTATTTTCAGCACATTGCGGGTGTCCTCGATACTGAGGTCGGCTATGCTAATGGGCATACGAGCAACCCTAGCTATGAGCAGGTCGTCAAGCAGGACACGGGCTATGCTGAGACGGTGAAGGTCGTCTATGATGCGGCGCGTGTGAGTCTGCCTTTTATTCTGGATATGTATTATCACATCATTGATCCTGTGTCTGTGAATAAGCAGGGGAATGACCGCGGGCCTCAGTACCGCACGGGTATCTACTACAGTGATGCCGCCGATGAAGCCCTCATACGTCGCTCGCTTGCGGCGCTGCAAGAATCCTACGATCTGCCTCTCGCGGTCGAATGCGAGCCTCTCAAGACTTATAGCTCGGCGGAGCTCTACCATCAAGACTACCTCAAGAAGAATCCTCAGGGATACTGTCATCTGGCATCCAGTCATTACGAGCTGGCCAAGGGCGCAGTGGATCGCAGCATAGCGGGCGACTCGCTACGCCAAGAATGAGTCCTGATGAGCTCTGAGTGGCTTTTCGGGCTTTTTCTTTGGCTGCCTTTGGGGTACTATGGGGCTAT
>CAYJOV010000040.1:0-17005 GCA_964371905.1 uncultured Akkermansia sp.
TGAAGTGATTTATTGGATTTTCTTATTTAGAATGACGAGAATTTAGAAGCCCCCTAGAGTCATAAAAGTATACCCAACGCAGTGGCAATAGATGGAGAAAGCTTTGCCTATACCTTGGGCTCGGTCTTTTCCGTCGCATCCCCCGCCGCAGGCTTGGCCTTGGGGGGATCTCTGTACCACTTGATGATCAGAGCAATAGCAAAGAGGATCACCCCCGCATCATCCAACTGCCCCAGCATAGGAACAAGATCGGGGATGGCATCAATGGGCGAGATACCGTAGATGGCGGTGAGGATGGCGACGAGCGCGTTGCGCTTTGTCAAGAGAGTACGCTTGGGGGAAATGTCAGGCATGAGAGAAAGGGGGGGAAGAAGAAATGTTAAAATGAATCACGCTGCGCTTGGAGCTCAAAATGGTAGTCCTGCCCGTGCAGCTGGGGCATCGCTTGGATCTTGGTGAGGAAATGCTCGCTCGCCTTCTCCAAGATACCACTCTTGCGCGCCGCCTTCGCGGCCTCGGTATCGAGTGCATTCTGGGCGAGCTGCCTATCGTTATCACTGATCCAGTTGATCAGCCCCGTATCCTCGGAGAGCTCCACGAGCGAGACACGCTCACAGGCGACGAGCTCGCCCTCCGCACCCGTCACAAGGACCTTGTCGTTCTCGAAGGTGTAGCGTATCTTATCGAGATCGACCCCCGCGACGACCTTATAGATCGCGCGTAGTCTGATCGACTTCTGACTCCCCATCCACACGGTGGTGTAGAGATACTCCACCTCCATCTCCTGATGAGCCGTAGCGGCGATAAAGCTCTTCTGCGTCTCGGAATAAAAGCTATAGACCTGCGTGCTCGCCTTCTCCTTCACCAGCTCAGAGACATAGGCAGCCCCGCCGCTCAGTGTCGTGTAGAGCGAGCCTATCCCCTCGATCACGCGCTGCTGCTTCTCTATATCGGGGAGCAGCATGCGCAGCGTGCCCAGCAGGGCGAGCAGCCCGAGCCCACCTAGCATCAGGAGCGCAAAGAGCCAGCGAAGGCGACGCCGTGCGCGTCGCTTCGTCTCAAATCGCTGTCGGGGAGTAGGGCGGGAGTTCATCTAAGCAATTGATAGCATAAGAACATGATGAATAACAAGCCTTTTTCAGGGCATCACAGAAATGTCGAGTCGGGCAACGCACCCTCGGCATCGCCTAGCTCATCGAGACGCGTACTGAGCTGAGGAGCCGCTCGATAGGCATTGATATTACCGCGCTTGTGCTGCACCAGCAGCCCCATGTCTGAGAGCGCGAGCAGATCTGTACGCGCGGTGTGGCGCGTCACGCCAAAGAGGTCGGCGAGGTTGCGCGCGGAGAACTCCGCCTCGGCATTCTTGAGGCACTCGATGAGCAGCGCCTTCTGGCGCACATTGAGCTGATGCGCACGTAGCAGACGATTGAGATGACGCTCCCTGTCCTGCTTCTTGCGCTCGATATGCAGATGCAGATTCTCCACTGCCTCTTTGATGGTGAAGAGCTGCCCGATGATAAAATAATTCAGATCCCCCTCATCCTGCTCCGTGTCGAGAAAGGATTGGTAATAACGCTTCGGCTTGTTGAGAATCTCGCGCGAGATGGAAATATACTCGTAGTCCCTGTAGCCCGCTTGCAGCATAGCCCAATAAAAAATCGCCCGCGCCGTGCGCCCATTCCCATCGACAAAGGGGTGATCATAGGCGAGCCAGAAGTGCAGGATGCACGCGCGAATCAGCGGATGGGTGAAGCTCTGCTGCTGCGCCTCCTGCTGCGAGCTGTTGGCAAAGAGACAGAGACTCTCCATGCGAGCGGGCAGTTGCTCCGCATCGGGCGGGAGATGCACGATCTCGCCTGTCATCGAGTGCTCCACGCGCACTTGATCCTCTTGACTGCGCAGCGCGCCTTCCTGCTGGCTGCTTTCCAAGGTCGCACGCGTGAGGATGCGATGGAGCTCAAGGATGCGCTCGGGGCTAAAGTCTTCATCTCGTATCTCTTGGATGAACTGCATCGCCTTGTAGTTATTATAAATCATGCGCTCGCCCTGACTCAGCGGTTGACGACACTGGCGTATCATCGCCTTCGCTTTCGCGCGGGTGGTGACGGCTCCCTCGATGAAGCTGGACATGATGGCCTCCTCTTCGAGCGAGTAGAGCAGGTAGTCAGACTTGTTCTCCGGCTGGTGTAGGGGCATGGAATTCCCCCCACAGAGCATATCGATCTCGTGAAGCAGCTTTTGACCGCAGGAGGTGAGAGAGTAAGAAAAGTGCTCTCCCTGCCTGTCGGTGAGGGGGATAGGCAGGCGTCCCAGCATGCGTTGGAGCTTGAGCCCCCACCACCACTCCTTGTTGCTCAATCCCTCGGGCGGCTTGCGGTAGCGCAGTTCCTTCCATGTGAGGTAGCGATCCGCGCGCTGACTTTCGGGGTGCGCCGCGAAGACGTAGCGCGTGAGATCCGCACCATTGATGTGCATCTCGCCGAGCGAAGGGGGACGGTGATCTCTTGCCATAGCTGCATATGACTATAGATGATCGATGTCATACAGACAAGAAAAATGGTGAATCATGACTCAATTCACCACAAATTCACCATTTAACAGGAAAAATTTACCACTTCACCACTCAGTCGAACATATCCCACGCCTCCAGCATCTCGCTAGGAAGGCTGGTGAGGAAGCGCGAGGGCGGGCAGAACTGCGCATCATAGCCCCCGCTGTAGCGTGGGTAGAGCAGGTAGAGCTGATCCTCGGCGCGCGTGACCGCGACGTAAAAGAGCCGCGTCTCCTCCTCAAGATCCTGTTGGCTCGCGCGCTCCAAGATCTTGCGATGCGGGAAAAGACCATCCGAGAGCGAGAGCACAAAGACCGCCTTCCACTCCAATCCCTTCGCCTGATGAATGGTGCTCAGCGTGATGCAATCTTCATCATCCTCTTCCTTCGCGGCGGTATCCAGCTGACTCAGCAGCGTGATCTCCGCCAAGAAATCATCGAGACTATGCGCCTCGGGTGCGGCCTGAGCGATCTGCGCGAGGTCATCGAGCCTGTCGTCAGCATTCTCGTAGCTCGCGCGGAGGTAGGGGAGCAGATAAGCGGTGAGCTGTGCCACGAGCTCGCTGGGGCTGACCTGCTCGTTAACCCTCTCGTTGGTCTGCTCTTGCTCCGCATCCTCGGCCTCGGTGAGGCTGTCCATGAGCTCGAGAAACTCGCGCCACGGGGCGCGTAGAGCGGGCGTGATCCCTGCGAGATCGCCCATGATGGCGACAAAGTGACCGCGTAGGCTCGCCTTGCCGCTCGCATCGAGACGCTGCTTCCAGTGCTGCTGGATCTTCTGCGCCGTGACCGCCCCCACGCGTGGGAACATCGCGAGGATGCGCAGGAGTGCCACCTCATCATAAGGATTGCCCAGCAGGCGCATGAAGGCGACGAGGTCTTTTACATGCGCTTGTTCAAAGAAGCGTAGCCCGCTGGTGATGCGGAAGGGGATGCGCTGGCGCGTGAGCTCCATTTGCAGCTCCATGCTATGAAAATGCGCGCGATAGAGTACGGCGATCTCGCGCCCCTTGATCTCGCCCTCGCCTATGATCTCATCGATGCGACGCGCGACGAAGGCCGCCTCCATCTTCTTGTCAGGCACGGGGATGACGGCGGGGAGAAAGCCCGCGGAGGGGCGGTGTGAGCGTAGCTCCTTGGCGTATTGGCGCGTGTTGAGCGCGATGGCGGCGTTGGACACCTCGAGGATGTCGGGCACGCTGCGATAATTCGTCTCTATCTTGTGGAGCTCGGCCGCGGGGTATTCCTCTTGGAAGCGGAAAATATGCTCCACATCCGCCCCGCGCCACGAGTAAATACTCTGCGCGTCATCCCCCACCACCATGAGGGAGCTGCGCTCACCACCTGCGAGCAGGCGTATCATCTGCGCTTGCACGCGGTTCGTATCTTGATACTCATCGACAAGGAGGTGGGTGAACTGTGCCTGATAATGCTCGCGCACCTCCTCATGCTCCTCGAGGAGTCGCACGACGTTGAGCAAGAGATCGTCAAAGTCCATGGACTGCGCCTCGCGCTTGCGCTGCGCGTACGCGTCGTAGATAGCCTCCAGCTCCTCAATGTAGCTATCGAGATGCGGGTACTCATCGTAGAGCACATCATGCCAGTGGCGGTCTGTGTTCACCGCGAGGCTGTGGAGGGAGAGGATGACGGCGGGCTTGGGGAAGAGCTTTTTCTTCTTGGCACTCGCGCTCTCTTGGGGGGCATGCTTCTTGACGATGGACTTCATCAAGGCCGTCTGATCGTCGCCATCTAGGATGCTAAAGCCCGTCTCATAGCCGAGCAGCGCCGCGTGGCGGCGCAGGATGCGATTCGCGATGGAGTGAAAGGTACCGCCCCAGACCTGCTTGGCCTCCTCGCCCGCGAGCTCCTGCACGCGGGTGAGCATCTCCTTGGACGCCTTGTTTGTGAAGGTGAGCAGCAGGATATGCCAAGGCCGCACCCCCGCATCCAAGAGCCACGAGACGCGGTAGGTGAGTGTGCGCGTCTTGCCACTGCCCGCCCCCGCGATGATGAGCGCATGCTGCGCCTGCGTGCTGACGGCTGCGTACTGCTCCTCATTGAGCAGGGCAGCGTAGTCGCAGCTCGGCACGCGTGGCACGAGGCGGGCAGCTGAGCTGGGAGGGCGTGATAGTGCCTCCCAGTCGGGGTGCGAGCTAGAGGTGGGGCGCATGAGGGGGATTATTGGAAGTCGAGATAGATTTCTGCACGGCGATTCTCGGCGCGCATCGCTTCGATCTGCTGCTCGGTGAGTTCCTCATTAGAATAGTGGCGGCGGGGCTGCGACTTGCCCATCCCCTTCATCGTGATCTGACCGGGGGAGACGCCGAAGTCGATGAGAGCCTTCATGACGGAGGCGGCACGCTTGAGAGACAGCTCCTTATTGTAGCTCTCTGAGCCCACGTCATCAGTGTGACCCGAGATATCAAGCTTGCGCTGGCTCTCCTTGAGCAGCTCGGCGACGATCTTGAGCTGACGCAGCGAGCGCGGTGTGAGCGCGGAGTCATCAAAGGCAAAGAAGAGCACCAGCGAATCGCCCCCTTGGGGGATCTTCACGATGGGGAAGTAGCGTCCGCCCTCCTCGCCTGCGCTCTGCTCGTAGCCCTCCAGCAGGGAATCCATCGCTACGGCATCAATGCGCCAGCCCTTCTCGGGGAGTTTCGCAAGCTCAATGCCCACAAAGACATTCTGAGGGGCACGCTCGCCGAGGAGATAGACGAGGTAGCCCGCGCGGTCTTCATTCTCAAAGCTCGCACGCAGAGGTGCGCTCTCACGCAGCTTGTAGCCCCCCTCGGCAAAGACCATGCAGAGACCAGCCACGGTGGCATCGGAGACCCCCTTGCCCGAGATGAGCTCGCGCGCCGCAAGCATATTGCCCTGACTCACCGCGCGGACGAATTGCTCCACCACGTGAATAGAGGGCGCATCTCCAGGGCCTTTGAGCATGCCTTTGGCAGCCGCACGTGCCGTCATGACGACCCATGGTCTTTCGGGATCTTTCGTAGCCAAGAGGTCGATGTACACCTCATTGCTCTCTCCATCCACTATCTTGTAGCGATGGACATCCGCCTCACCATGAATATAGGTCCCCACGTGAGAGAGCTTGGCTGGGCTGTTATCATAGCCCAAATCCAGCTGTAGGAAGGCGCGCATCAGCTGCTCATTCACCGCGTCGCTATGAAGGAGACGCGCCTTGGAGAGTTGCTCTACGGCGATTTTCCTATCAAGGGGGGACGAGGCTTGAAGCAGCAGCTCAGCGAGCTGATCGGCGCCTTTTTTACCTGCCACCCAGCGTTGGGGGATGACGAGTGGCTCTTTCTGCTCCTCGACAATTTCCTCTTGTTCAGGCTTCTTCTCTTCATCCTTTTTCTCGTCCTTTTCATCGACTGGAGAAGGATTTTTCTCCTCGGCATTCTTAGCAGGATCTTTCGCCGTATCCGTCGCGTTGGTTGGAATCTTGCCCTTGCCCTCATTCTGAGTCACAACGGGCGCGGGGGAATCAGACTGCGACGACTCGTCATCAGCAGACAGGTAGCGATAGACCACATACGCGCCCATGGCGGTTATGGCAAGAATAAGTAGGGTGGATATCCAGGTTGATTTCATGGTAAAGGAGTGAGAAAGTTATGGGGGTTGACAGGGATACTGCCCTCGGGGAGCGAGGGGGCTTGCTTGGAGCTAGTAGAGTTGGACTGGGGAGAGCTCGCTTGAGCCTCTTGGATAAAAAGACGGCGCACTTGGGCAAAGTCGTCGGGATACACCGGAGCGGGGTAGCGACGCATGAGATCGACGGGGTCGATGCGGTTCATCGTGCCTGCGGGGTGGTAGCCCGGTTTTCCCGCCTCCATGGCGCGAGACTCGATGCATTCATAATGCAGGTGCGCGAGGTATTGCCCCTCAGCACTACCCACCGAGCCTATCACCTCACCGCGCGCGAGCAGGCGACCGACACCTACAACAGCACGATGGAGATGCGCGTAGAGCGTCTGAATCACGCGCCCATCGGGCAGACGGTGAGCGATGACCACTGTGCGCCCCCATGCGGCGGAGGGCGTGCCGCAGTAGACGACGAGACCGCGAGCCGCAGTATAGACAGGCAGATCGAGATCGGTATTCGCCCCACCAATGCCATTGAGATCCTGACCGCTGTGCATCCCCTTGCGCTTGCTATTGGGGGCACCAAAAGGCTGAGCATCGTAGACGAATCCGCCCTGAGCGGTGCCCAGTGGGGATTGGAAGCCATCGACCGTCGGGATCGTCGCTAGCTGCTGAGCACTCAGGTGCAGCAGGCTCGCAGAAATCGTGCGCGGCACGGGCGCAGGCTTGGCTGCTAAATCTTGCTGTTCAGGAGGTGGAGCAGGAGCATCGCGCAGCCAAAGCAGCGCAGCAAGCCCGCCGCCTCCGAGCAGGAGGAGGAGGTAAAAGAATCCCCGCGATTTGGACTTCATCAAGGCACGTGTCACGCGCCAATTATAGCACGCTCAATGGAGTAAGACAAGGCGTTTTTCTTCAGCGAAAATACAACTTTGCGCTCCTAGAGATCCGACGGATAAATCATACGCTTCGTCATACCACCATCTATAATCAGATGAGCACCATTGATAAAATCATTGCGCTCGTCGCAGAGAAACACACAGGCACGCGCGATATCATCGGGACGCCCTACGCGCCCCGAGGGGTGCTGCGCGTGATCCTGAGCACTCAAACCCTCGTAGTCCGAGGTCTGAATCCAACCGGGGCTAATCACATTCACCGTGATGGGCGTCTTCGCCAGAGAGACGCATAAGCTGTTGCTCAGCGCGACAATGCCCCCTTTGGATGCACCATAGGCCTCAAAGTCAGCCTCATTCTGATGGTAGCGCGTCGAGGCTATATTGATGATACGCCCGTACGCTTGCCCCTTGTTGACCTTGACAAACTCGCGGCAGCACAGAAATGTCGCGGTCAGATTACTGCGAATCACGGTCTCAAAGTCGGATAAGCTCAAATCCACCACCACCCTCGCGGGCAGCTGAGCCGCCGCATTATTAATCAGGATCATGGGAGCACCGTGCTTTTGCGTGATACGCGCAAAGCAATCCACGAGAGCTGCCTCATCCTGCAAATCGAGCTCATAGCTATCCACACCCCACTCGGTATCAAATACATGCTCACGCACATCCAGCGCGCAGACGGTACAGCCCGACTCGACAAGCGCACGCACCAGCTCACGCCCAATACCTCCTGCCGCACCCGTCACCAGCGCCACTTTAGCTTGATCAGACTTCATGAAGGAGCATTATCTTGACAAAATGCGATCAAGTCAAGCCCTCATAACGTATAACATAAAAAACTAACACACAAGCCTAACAAGATCATGAGACATCCATTAAAATCTTGACAGATGAAAATAAATCGCTAAACTGATATGAGCGTCTAGACAAGATCTTTACTTTCTATCGAAGAATCAAAACAAACAGATAAAGAAAAAGTTACCGTCCTAAACGCCTCTACACCCACTCCTGAATGAATAAATTTGTTGTATGCAGCAATATCTTTACGATTTGTTTTTTACAAGCATCACAGTAGATCATCATCTGAAGGAAAAGGTTAGAGTTACATGCACTATCATTATCAAAACTCCGTATATAACAATGAAATCTTTTACTCTTTTGTCACTGGCCTCCATGGCCACAAGTGTTTTGGCCGCTGACTGGGCTACATGGCGCGGTCCCACCGCCGACGGCATTTCCACCGAGACCATCAAGGCATCGGGCGACGTGGCATGGAAAGCTGAGGTCGGGAGCGGCTACAGTGGCGTGACCGTGATGGATGGCAAGCTCCTCGCCTCGGGCAATAAGGAGAATGTTGACTCCATCTACTGCCTCGATGCGACCACAGGCAAGCAGATCTGGGTCTACTCTCAGCCCAGCGATGAGGGCAAGCCCTACAAGGGCACGCTCGCCAGCCCCGTCACGGATGGAAAGCATGTCTGGTTCACCAGCCGCATTGGTGAGATGACCTGCGTAGATTTTGCCACAGGCAAGAAGGTCTGGGGGAAGATGCTCTGCAATGACAAGAGCCCTGTGCCTCGCTGGAATGTGTCGACCTCAGCCCTCCTCTACAAGGATCTTGTAGTCGTCGGCATTGGCTCATCAGGCATCGCCCTCAACAAAAACACAGGCGACATCGTCTGGAGCTCTGAGGGTGTCTCAACACACGGCACGCCGACGCTCATGACCTACAAGGGCAAGGACTATCTCCTCATACTCAGTGCAAAAAACATCAACGTCGTCGAGCCCCTCACTGGCAAGGTGGTCGCGGCTACCGACATCGTGACGCAGAGCGGCATCATCGGAGCTAGCCCCCTCATCGTGGATGCGGACAAGGGGATGTTCATGATCACCTCCGCGTACAAGACGGGACATGCCGTCATGCTCGCCTTCGACGGCAAGTCGCTCAACGAGGTGTGGACGGTCAAGCATCTCAACAGCCAATTCTCCACCCCCGTCTTGCACGAGGGCACGATCTACGGCTCGCATGGCAATACGAATGCCCGCAAGTCGCTACGCGCGATTGATGCTCAGACAGGCGAGCTGCTCTGGACAGGCTCACAGCGCTTTGGCTCTCCCATGATCGCGGGTGACAAGCTCGTCTACCTCGATGAGCGCGGCACACTGACCTATCTGAAACTCGACAAGACCAAGGAAGATGTGATCAGCAGCCACGACGTCATCTCGGGTGGTAAGTGCTGGCAAATGCCTGTTGTGGCTAACGGTTATCTCTACTGCCGCAACAGCTTAGGCACCTTAGTCTGCGTCAAAGTCCAATGAGTGATCCCATCATCGTCTGTAGCTGCGAGAAGTACAAGCTGCTCGACACCCAAGAGGTGAAGAAAGTCGTCTCCTCCCTCCGCTCAGGGGGGAGAGAGGTGCAGCTCGTGGCTGACTTCTGCCGCATGGCTCTGTCACAGGGAGACATCCCCCGCCTCGCGGGGCTTGTCGCCTGTCACACGCGTGCGCAGAAGGCACTCTGTGCCTATGCTCAGGTGGACTGCGCGCATTTTTACGATCTGCGCGGTCAGTCAGCCCAAGCTCTCGCGGAGCAGATGGAGCTCCCCTTTGACGCTGACGCTTCTCTGGATGATATCTCCCTGCCCAGCTACGATGAGTCGGAGGTGATCGCGTGGTATCCGACCATTGACTACGATCACTGCAAGAGCTGCATGAAGTGTGTGAACTTTTGCATGTTTGGCGTCTACGACAAGGACGACAAGGGACGCCCGCGCGTCAACAAGCCTCTCAACTGCAAGACGAATTGCCCCGCCTGTGCGCGCGTCTGCCCGCATGGCGCGATCATCTTCCCCAAGCATGGGGATGCTCCCATCAATGGGGGCGAGGGAGGCACGCGCGCCGATCTGACCATGGCACAGGCTCTCAACGACAAGAAGCTCTACGAAAAGCTCTCCGCCCGCCGTGCCTTGGCACGCAAGATACACCTATTCAACGACGACGATTCTTAAATTCTCCCTATGCTCAAGTTCTTCAAACGCATGCTCACCGAAGTGCCGCCCGACCTGCTGCGCACCATCCTTTGGAATTTCTGTTACAAAGGACGCGGAGCGGTCAAGGCCTTTGAGAAGCGCAAAAAACAGGGGAAGCACTTCCCCGCCTTCATGGTCATCTCGCTGACCAACACCTGCAATCTCAGCTGCAAGGGCTGCTGGGTCACACAGACCCCGCGCGTCGAGATCGCCCCCGAGCAGCTCGATGAGCTCATCTGCCAGTGCAAGAAGAACGGCAGCTACTTCTTTGGCCTCCTCGGGGGAGAGCCCCTGCTCTACAAGGATCTCTTTAACGTCATTGCCAAGCACCCCGACTGCTACTTCCAAGTCTTCACCAACGGCACACTGCTCACGCGCGAAGTCGCCAAGAAGATGCGGGAGCTCAAGAATGTCACCCCCCTCATCAGCATCGAGGGCGACGCGGTCGTCTCCGATGTACGACGTGGCGGGAAGAATGTCTATGAGCGCAGCTTGCAGGCACTCGATCACTGCGCCGCCGAGCGACTGATCACAGGCGTGTGCACGAGTGTGTGCAAGAATAATATCAACACGCTGGCGACCAAGCCTTTCTTGGACGAGCTCATCAAGCGCAAGGTGCACTACGTCTGGTACTATATCTACCGACCTGTAGGCCCGCACCCGAATAGGGATCTGGCTCTCTCTCAGGAGGAGATCACGCAGCTGCGCCGCTTTATCGTGGAGCGTCGCTGCACCGAGGCTATTGCTATCGTGGATGCCTACTGGGACGCGAAGGGTCATGGACTCTGCCCTGCGGCGACAGGCTTTAGTCATCATATTAATTCCTGTGGGGACATTGAGCTCTGCCCGCCGCTGCAATTCAGCATGGATTCGGTGCGCGGTGAGGCTCATCGCCTCGAAGAGCGTCTGGAGAACTCGGCATTCTTGGAGCGTTTCCGCCGCTTCATCGCGCAAGAGACACAGGGCTGTATCCTATTAAATAATCCTGAGAAGCTCAAGGCTTTCTTAGAAAAGGAGGGCGCGCGTGACTCCAGCGGTCGCGGCTGCGCCTACGCCGAGCTAGCCAAGATGAGCCCCTGCCCCTGCCACCACAACCCCGAAACCGCGATACCCGAAAAGAGTTTCTGGTACAAGTGGGCAAAGCGTTTCTACTTCTTTGGATTTGGAGCCTATGGTTAGAGCCAAGCAGCGTGAGCTCATGGAGCTCATCGAGTCCTTCGTGTCTCGTCAGCATCTCGTGCCGCCTCTGAGCCTCGCCGAGCTGCATGACTGTGCCGCGCAATTGGGCGTGGCACCCGAGGACTATGAGGTCAGCCCCGAGTGGGTCATGATCATGATCAACAATGCGCTCTGGCAAGACACCGTCGCTCGCATCCCTGCGGATCGCAGGCTCTTCTTGCTGCCTCGCTGCATGAAGAGCTCTCACAAGTGCCGCGCCATCACCGACGAGCTCGGGCTGCTCTGCGAGCAGTGCGGCAGCTGCCACGTAGGCGGGCTGACAGCGGAGGCGGAGGCGCGCGGCATGATGTGCATCGTGGCGGAGGGCGGGCCGGTGGCTCGTGGCGTGATCCAGAGCGGCGCGGCGGATGCCATCATCGGCGTGAGCTGTCTTGACTCTCTACGCAAGGCCTTCCCCCACATGGTGAACAACGCCTTGCCGGGCATTGCCATCCCGCTCGACACGGAGGGCTGTGTCGATACGAAGGTGGATATCCCCCTCGTGCGTCAGTATCTACGCCTCCAGTCGGAGGAGGACGCGCCCAAGATCCTCAACGCCCGCGCGTGGGAGAAGAGGGTGAAAACATATTTTACAGAACCTGAGCTGCTGCGCCTCATGGGCGAGGCGCGTAGCGCGCCCGAGCGGCTCTCTCGCGAGTACTTGATGGGGGATGGCAAGCGATTCCGCCCCTTCCTCTGCGCGGCGGTCTATCTCTGCCTGAGTGGCGCGGAGGATCTCCCTCACTTTGCCCAGCAAGCGGCGGTGGCGGTCGAGTGCTTTCACAAGGCCTCGCTCATCCACGATGATATAGAAGATAACGACGCGGAGCGCGACGGCAACGCTACCTTGCATTGCACGCAGGGGCTCGGTATCGCGCTCAATTGCGGCGATCTGCTGCTCGGCGAGGGCTACCGCCTCATCGCGGAGCTCGATCTCACAGAGCATGCGACTGTAGACCAGATCGCGCTGTTGCGTACGGCGAGCGCGGGTCATCTCGCTCTCTGCCGCGGGCAGGGGGATGAGCTCGCGCTGCTGCGCAGCGGGGAGCTCTACAAGGTGGCGCAGGTGCTCGATATTTTCAAGGGCAAGACTGCCCCCGCCTTCGAAGTCGCTCTCGTGATGGGGGCTCTCTGTGCCGAGGCTGAGCCCGCGCTCTGCGAGCTGCTCAGCTCCTACAGCGAATCATTCGGCATTGCCTACCAGATCTACGACGACCTAGGCGACTTTCACGAGGGCAAGGACGCGCAGCTCGGACGCTTGTCTGTGCTCCTCGCGCTCGCCCATGAGGCGCAGCCCGAGCAGGAGTCGTTAGCCGACCTCCTCGCCACGATGGACAAGGATGCCGCCCGCACCCAAGCGATAGAGCTCTACGAGCACTACCGCGCTGAATCATACAGCTGCCTCCAGCAGCTCCAAAACCCCGAACTCAAACGACTCCTCTTCCGCATCACGACGCGCATACTCAAAGATGTCTAGCTCCCCTCAGCCCCACTCGCATGAACTACGTGCGGTGTTGCGAGCTGCCCTTGCGACGATGAGCGAGGCGGCACAGGGGAGGATCAAGGAATTTGTGTTAGCTGAGACTAACCTAGAGCAGGGAGCCTTCCTCGACAGGGGGGGCAAGCCTGACCTCTATTATACCCTGTTTGGGCTGGCCTGCGCGGATGCGCTGGGGCTACGCCTGCCTTGGAGGAATTACCAGCGTTATCTGCTGCGCTGTTCGCTGGGCTCGTTGGATATCATCCATCTCTGCTGCTGGGTGAAGTGCGCTCTCATCACGCTGGCGCATCGCCCAGTCTCTTGGTCGTCAGCCCGCCTGACGGCAAAGATCTGCCTGCTGCGCGCGCAGATCAAGAAGCTCCTCGCCCTCTCCGAGGAGACCTTGTGCGAGGACCCATATATGATGTTCCTTGCGTTGAATATCAGTCAGGATCTCAAAATTTCTACCCCCCTACCCTATGCAACTGCGCTGGATGCTTGCCGTGCGGCGGATGGCCGCAGCTACGGCAAGAGGGGGAGTGAAAATGCTAGTGGGGTCGTGTCGACGACGGTGGCGGCTCTGCTCACGATGCGTCAGCTGGGCGCGGGGGTGGATGAGCTGGCTCTGCTCTGGCTGGCCGAGCAGCAGGAGGCGCGCGGGGGATTCTTCGCGAGCGAGGCGAGCCCGCTGCCCGATACGCTCTCGACGGCGGTGGCACTCTTCACCCTGCGTGTGTGTGGGTACACCGAGCCCGCGCTTTACAAGGCCGCGGCGGGCTACCTGCGCGATCATTGGCTCGAGAATGGCGGCTTTGCCAGCGTGATCAACGATGAGCAGAGCGATAGCGAATATACTTTTTACGGACTCTTAGCCATGGGATCTCTCAAATCATGATAGAACAAGCCAGACAGTACCTCGCCGCCCAGCTGCGCGAGCATCGCCAAGCCTCCTCTCTCTGGGAGGGTCGCCTGTCCCCCAGCGCGGTGTCGACCGCCGTCGCGAGCTTTGCCCTGCACCAGTGCGGGGAGGATGCGCGCGCGGGGTTGCGCTGGCTGGTGGAGCATGTGAATGAGGATGGCGCGTGGGGCGATAGCCCCGAGAGCCCGAGCAATATGTCGGCGACGCTGCTGAGCTACGCGGTTCTCTACGCGGGGCGCGCGTGCCTCGACTCCGAGGCGGCGCGTGCCAAGGCCTACGCGTGGCTGACTGCGAAGCTCGGGCATGAGAATTTCTTGCAGGCCATCCTCGATCATTATGGGAAGGACCTGACCTTCTCCGTGCCCATTCTCTGCATGTGCACGCTGGCGGGGCTCTTTGAGGGCGAGGAGGCAT
Organism: uncultured Akkermansia sp.; assembly: GCA_964371905.1. Lineage (GTDB taxonomy): Bacteria > Verrucomicrobiota > Verrucomicrobiia > Verrucomicrobiales > Akkermansiaceae > Akkermansia. The sequence continues at coordinate 14,104 of CAYJOV010000040.1, forward strand.
GGTCGCGCATCCCGAAACTGCCCTTTAGCCTTGCCGTCTTACCTAGAAAATTCTTCACCCTCATCAATATTTCTGTGGTCAGCTATGCCCTCCCCGCCCTCATTGCGGTGGGCTTGCTGCAATACAGGATGTCGGGGAAGCGCTCGGCGTGGAAGGAGCGTTTCATCATCCCGCGCGTCCTGCGCAAGCTCGAGGGCATGCTCCCCGCGAGCGGGGGATTTCTAGAGGCAGCCCCTCTCTCGGGCTTTGTCTCCATGTGCCTCTACGCGGCGGGCTACCCCGATGCCAAGGTGACACGCGGCACGCGTGATTTCCTCATCAGCAATCAGCGCGACGAGGGCGCGTGGCCTATTGATACGAATCTCTCCACATGGCTTAGTTCGCTCTCTATCAAGGCTCTCGCTGAGAATAATCTCCTCAGCGAGCAGGAGCGCACCGAGATGTGCCAGCTACTGCTCGCGCGCCAATGCCTGTATCGTCACCCCTTTACCGAGGCGGCGGCGGGGGGCTGGGCGTGGACGGACCTTTCGGGCGGCGTGCCCGATGCGGATGACAGCTCGGCGGCACTCGTCGCGCTGCACCTGCTGGGTCACGGCTATGACGAGCAGATCGAGCTGGGGCTGCGCTGGCTGCTCGACCTGATGAATCGCGATGGGGGTATCCCGACCTTCTGCAAGGGCTGGGGCTTTCTCCCCTTCGACCGCAGCTGTCCCGACATATCCGCACACGCGCTGCGCGCCTTTGTCCTCTGGGAAGAGAGCGCCCCTGCCGCGATGCAGCAGAGGCTGCGCCGCGCGACGCAGCGCATTCTTTCCTACCTCCGATCTGTGCAGTCCCCCGAGGGCGCATGGATTCCCCTCTGGTTTGGCGCGCAGGATGCCCCCCAGCAGCAGAACCCCGTGTACGGTACGTCGGTGGTGCTGGAGCATCTCAGCTCGCTTCCCGCGCTGGCAGCGGAGGACTTCGTGCAGCGCGCCGTTGCCTATCTCGAAGGCGCGCGCCATGCCGACGGCCTCTGGGGAGGGGCTGCGGGCATGCCGAGTAATATCGAGTGCACGGCCAAGGCCATCAAGGCACTCGCCGCCTACCGCCCCGATGCCGAGGCGGCAGAGGCTCTCGCCGCCCGCGTCCTGCGCTCTCCACTCTCCTCTCTCCCCTCTCACCCCATTGGTCTCTACTTTGCCTCTCTTTGGTATGATGAAGAACTTTATCCTCTTATTTTCACCCTCAGTGCCCTTGCCCCCCAACAATGAAAGACAAGCTCATTAAACTCGCCACCTTTTCAGCCGCCTCAGCTCTCAGTCTCGGGCTCATCGCCAGCTGGCTCATGCTCCCCATCGAGCAGGAGCGCATGAGCCTCCCCGGAGGCGACAAGGTACCCGAAGGCGCGCGCAACGCCAGCGCGAACATTGTGATAGGAGAATTCTTTGACTCCTATGACCCTAGTATGATAGACGCGCTCAATGCGAAGTGGGCTGGCATCTGGCCTCACTTTCGCGGCGCGGATCTCAGCAACATCGTGCGCGACTGCCCGCCGCTCATCGAGAAATTCGACGACATGACGAAGCGCATGAAGTGGAAGATAGAGCTGGGCGAGGGTCACTCCGCCCCCGTCGTCTACAAGGGCGTGGTCTATCTGCTCGATTATTCCGAGACAGAGAAGGCGGATGTGCTGCGTGCTTTTTCTATCGAGGATGGCAAGGAGCTCTGGCGGCGCTGGTACAAGATTGATATCAAGCGCAATCACGGCTTCTCGCGCACCATCCCCGCTGTGAATGACGATGTCGTCGTCTGCATCGGCCCGAAGTGTCAAGTCATGGCGGTGGATCGCAAGAGTGGTGATCTGCTCTGGAGCATTGATATGGTGCAGGACTATGGCGCAGAGATCCCCCAGTGGTACACAGGGCAATGTCCCATCATCGAGGATGGAGTCGTGCTGCTCGCGCCTGCAGGCCCCGACGTGCTCGTCATGGGCGTGGAGGCCAAGACGGGCAAGGTGCTCTGGAAGTCCCCGAACCCCGAGGGCTGGCGCATGTCGCATGCCTCGCTCATCCCCATGATGCACGAGGGCAAGAAGAGCTATGTCTACTCCGCCATAGGCGGGGTGGCGGGCATCAGTGCCGAAGAAGCCGATAAGGGGAAAATCCTCTGGAGCAATAGCGAATGGGCGCCCTCCGTGGTCGCGCCCTCGCCTGTGCCCTGTGGGGACGGCAAGGTCTACCTCACGGCGGGCTACGGCGCGGGTGGGGCGATGTTGCAGGTGCAGGGGAGTGAGGCAAAGCTCATTTCGCGTCACAAGCCCAATGAGGGCTTTTCCATCGAGCAGCAAAGCGCGATCCTGCATGAGGGGCGGCTCTACGGCGTGATGCCCAAGGATGCGGGCTTCCGACGCATGCAGTTCATGGGTGTCCCTGTCGGGGATCTAAAGAATTTTGTGGTGAGTGCACCGCGCGACTTGCGCTTTGGACTCGGGCCTTACATCATGGCGGATGGGAAGTTCTATGTGCTCAATGACGGAGGCTCGATGAGTATTTTCAAGGTCGAGGGCGATGAATGCAAGGTGCTAGACTCCACCCAGCTCATCAAGGGGCAGGATGCGTGGGGGCCTATCGCCTATGCGGATGGGATGATGATCCTGCGTGACTCGGTGATGATGTTCTGCTTTGATATGAGAAAGGAGGTCAAATGAACAAGAAGATGCTCTTCTGGGTCATCCTCAATTCCCTCGTCCTCGCGCTGGTGGTCTACTACCTCTGGCCAACTTCCTCGCAGGATGTCAGCTCGCGCGCCCCTGCGACGACAGGCATCACGATAGCGATCGATGGGGCACAGGCCTTTGACCCGATAGAGGGGGGGTATCTCGTCGCGAATGCCGAGGGTGTTTTCCGTGTGAATGAGCAGG
>CAYJOV010000041.1:0-16703 GCA_964371905.1 uncultured Akkermansia sp.
TGGGGGAAAAGCGACGGGAAAATCCAGCCTAAAAGCACTCAAAAGCTGCCTCATGAAGCGATTTTCGACTCCTCCTTATTTAGAATGACGAGAAGCCCCCTTAAGAGTATCAATGCGCGGGGGGCGTTGTCACTCTAGCGCATCCATCCAAAGAGGGTCTCATAGAGCGAGCCTAGGGTGAAGCCGACGGCTGCCACGGGTAAATCGACGAGCACATGCGTCGCCATCTCCGCTACTCTTACTCCGCTGCTGGGCTTGGTATAATAATAATGACCGAAAAGCTTGATTTCGCCTCTCAGCGCCTTTTCGAGATGGGGAATGGCAATGCGGCGTATCTTCATACACGCAGGGGGGAAGTCTGATGGCAGGTGGGAGATTGACTGCGGACTCTTGAAGGCTGAATCCATTTTGCGGTACATGGTCGCATTGACACCGTATTGCTTTAAGAACTCGCGGGGTTTCTCATTCGTCGATGCTAAGCGCAGGGGCATATAGAGCTTTTTGGCAGGGAGCTGCACCAGCTCCCCCTTGCCCGAGCCCCATGTGGGCTGCAGACCATAGGTGGTTGACCTGTGATACTCGAGCCAGCTGTCGAGCTCGACCTTGGCTGAGAGCTCGACGGGGAGGAAGTAGTACTTGCGTCCATCTTCTAGGGTGGCCTCCATGACCGCCTCGTCGGTGAGCCGCCATTGGAGATCCGAATAGCTGGCGTGCTCGGCTTCGCCGTCGCGCAGGGCGGCCTCGAGGCGTTGCGAGCTATCGACGGTGAGCATCCCCATGCGGCAGGAGCTCAGCAGGGTGCATGATGCCAGTGTGAGGCAGATTGATAAAGTGACTTTGTTCATATGCTTGTTGGTCGGTTTGCGTGGCTAATAGGGGGGTGTTTACCACAGAAAAGCGATTTTCATTACCAATCTCTATTTTTTGTAATGAAAAGCATATTATAGTCTCAATTCTTTTCTCATACAACTATTGTATGTGTATGTATGTTTTTTGCCTTTTAGAGCTTTGGCGAAAGTGAATGGGAGAGAGCAAGGAGGCGAAGGCGTGGAAAGAAATCATCGCTGGCAGAGATTGCCCTCTCTTGGGGGGGAGGCTTGAAGCCTAGAGCCTCCCCATGCTGTGTGTTACAGAGTGCTGTTACTGACTGGCTTTGCCCTCGTCACTGTGCATCCACCCAAAGAGATTCTCATAGAGCGTGCCTAGGGTGAAGCCCACAAGAGCCACAGGGATATCGACGAGCAGATGCACGGTCATCTCTGCCGCTCGTACTCCACCTGTGGGCTTTGTATAATAATGGCTTGGGAAGAACTCGATCTTGCCTTTGAGTGCCTGTTCGAGATGGGGAATGGCGATGCGGCGCATCTTCGCTCCTGATGGGGGGAAATCCGATTGCAAGTAAGAGATCGTCGAGGGGCTTCTGAAGTAATCATCTTTTGAGAAGTACTTCGCCTTGATACCGTACTGCATCAAGAGTTTTTCCAATTGCTCCTCCGTGCGACGCAAGCGCAGGGGGAGGAATATTTTTTTTGCTGGGAGCTGCACCAGCTCCCCCTTGCCCGAGCCCCACGTGGGCTGCAGACCATAGGTGGTTGTTCTACGATACTCGACCCAGCTATCAAGCTTCGCCTTGGCTGAGAACTCGACAGGGAGATAGTAGACCTTGTGGCCATTTTCTAGTGTGAGCTCCATGACCGCCTCGTCTGTGAGCTTCCACTGAGGGTCAGAATAGATGGAGCCGTCGGCTTCGCCTCCTCGCAGGGCAGCCTCAAGGCGTTGCGAGCTATCAGCTGTGAACATCCCGACGCGGCAGGAGCTCAGCAAGCAGCATGCCGCAAGGGAGAGGGTCAGGGGGATAAGGGCTGTTCTCATGGTTGCGTTCGCTGTTGGATGATTTCGGGGGTGGTGGTGACAAGGCTAGTCGTGCCCATGCCTTCGCAGACGCAGGCGGCGACCGTCGAGGCGTAGCGCATCGCGTCTAGCCATTGCTCGGCCGTGGGGGTGGGCTGATCGAGAAGGTGCTCGCCATAGTACGCGCCCAGCGCGCCGAGGTAGCAGTCGCCTGCACCTGTCGGGTCGATGGCGTTCTCGAGATAGAGGGCGGGGCAGGTGACGATCTGGAGCTCGCCTTGCGCGTCGGCGTAGAAGAGCATCGAGCCCTTGCTGCCCAGCTTGACGATGGCGTAGCGAGGACCTGCAGCGAGGAGGACGCGCCCCGCCTCGTGGAGGTCGCTTGTGCCGGCGAAGTACTCAGCCTCCTCTTCGTTCATGAGGGCTAGATCGACGCGGGCGAGCAGCGCGCGCAGCTTCTCGGGGCTGAGCAGCATCCAGAGCTTCATCGAGTCGAGCATGATGAAGCGCGGGGAGCGGCATTGGTCTATAAAGCGCTCTTGCAGCTCGGGGGAGGAGTTGCACACGATGGCGACGGCGGGGTCTTTGAGCGACTCGGGCAGTGTCATCTCCCAGTGCTCCTGCACGCCGATGACCGTCTCGATGGTCTCGCGTACGTTAATATCATCCTCATAGCGCGCGGTCCAAGCGAAGGTGCGGCCCTCTAGCGTGTCCACATGCTCCATGCTCACGCCCTGCGCGTCGAGCAGGTCTCTGTATTCTTGGGGGAAGTCGCTGCCGACGACGCCGACGAGATGCGCCTTGTCGCTGAGGAGGCGCGCCGCGAGGGCGGCAAAGGTGGCTGAGCCGCCAAAGATCTCCTCGGCCTGCCCCGTGGGGGCGTAGAGGGTGTCAATCGCGATGGTGCCGTAGATGAGGATGTGGGAGCGGGGGGAGGAGGGGGTGTTCATGGTGGTATTCGTGATGGTGATTTAGCCTTGGAGGAGTTGTTGAAGTTCTTCTTCGTCGATGATGGGGATGCCGAGCTTTTCTGCCTTGGCGCGTTTGCTGCCGCCGCCTGCGCCAGCGAGGAGGTAGGAGGTCTTCGCCGTGATGCTGCCCACCGCCTTGCCGCCAGCGTCGGTGATGATTTTGGCGAATTCGGGGCGTGGGCGCGACAGCGAGCCGGTGATGACAAAGCTGAGCCCTGCTAGGGGAGCGTCGGCGGCGAAGGCATTCTTGTCCGCGACGTAGTTGTCCGAGCGCGGGTTGATGCCGAGCTCCTGCAGGCGGGCGCGTAGCTCACGCCCCGCCTCGGAGTTGAAGTAGGCGAGCACTTGACGCGAGACGACAGGGCCTAGCGCGTTGCGCAGGGCGATCTTGCTCTTGTTGGTGCTGCCTTGGGGCTTGCACTCGAGGTAGCCGCGCGCCTCCCATGGGGCGGCGAGGGCGAGGAGCTGCTCGCGTAGCTCTGCTCCCTGCTCGTAGCGCTGGGCGGTGGGTAGGGCGTTGTAGGCCTCGACCCACTCGGTGAGCTGTGCGTAGTCGCGGAGGTAGGCGGACTCCATGAGCTCGTTGAGATCGACATGGAGGGCGGAGAGCTCGCGTGCCGTGGTTACGCCCACTTGGTCTATGCCTAGCGCGATGATCCAGCGGGCGAGGGGGCGGGTGCGGGCGGCTTGGAGGGCGGCGAGGGCTTTCTGGGCGTTCTTCTCGCCCCAGCGGCGAGGCTGCTCGGGCGTGCCGAGGTTGAGCGAGCCTATCGTCTCCAGCTTGAGCTCAAAGAGGTCGAGCGGGCTGTGGATGATGTCCTGCTCGACGAGGCTCTCGACGACGCTGACGGCCATGCTCTCGATGTCCAGCGCGTCGCGGCGGCAGAAGTAGACGCTGCGCATGACGGCCTGCGCGGGGCAGGTGAGATTCGTACAACGCCAAGCGACCTGCCCTTCACTCTGCGAGATGGGGGCGTGGCAGCTGGGGCAGACGCCGCCCAGTGCCTCGTGGAGGAGGTAGGGGAGGGCATTCTCGGGGCGCAGCGCGGTGTTCACCTTGACGACGGAGGGGATGATCTCGCCGGCCTTCTCAATGAGGACGGTGTCGCCTAGGCGTATGTCCTTGCGCGTGATCTCGTCCTGATTGTGCAGGGTGGCGCGTGAGACCGTAGAGCCCGAGATGAGCACAGGTTCTAATTCTGCCACAGGGGTGAGGACTCCTGTGCGTCCCACCTGCACGGTGATGGCGCGTAGCTGGGTCTCGCGCTGCTCGGGGAGGAATTTGTAGGCAGCCGCCCAGCGCGGTGCGCGCGCGGTGGCTCCCAGCTGCTCGCGCGCGGCGTAGTCATCCAGCTTGATCACCGCACCGTCCGTGCCGTAGCCTAGGCTGTGACGCAGCTGAGCAATGCTCGCGACGCACTCTTGGAGCTCGGGGATGCTCTCGGCGTAGAGGAGGGGGGCGTTGCAGGGAATATCCATGCGCTGGAGCAGTGCTTTAAAATCGCCCGCATGCCTGAGGGGCTCGCCCTCGTAGAGACCGAGTCCGTGGGCGAGGAAGTCGAGGCGGCGGCGCGCGGTCTCCTCGGGGTCAAGGAGCTTGAGGCTGCCTGCGGCGGCGTTGCGTGGATTCGCAAAGAGGCTTTGCCCTGCCTCTTCGCGCTCGGCATTGAGAGCTTCAAAATCCGCCCAGCGGATGAAGATCTCGCCGCGCAGCTCCAGCACGGCGGGTGCTCCCTCGGGGAGCTGGCGCGGGACGCGGGCGATGGTGAGGGCATTCTCCGTGATGTCATCGCCCTGCTCGCCGTCTCCACGGGTGGCGGCGTAGGCGAGCCTCCCCTTGCGGTAGAGGAGCGTGACAGCACAGCCGTCTATCTTGGGCTCGACGCTGACGCCGGGGCTCTCGCCGAGGCTGCGGCTCAGGCGGGTGTAAAAGTCGAGCAGCTCGGCGTCACTCACGCCCTCGCCGTCCTTCTGCTCAAAGATATCATCAATGCTCATCATGCGCTGCGCATGGCGCACGCGCTTGAAGCCCTCGCTGTGGTCATTGCCCACGCGCTGCGTGGGCGAGTCGTCGCGTCGCCACTCGGGGTGCTGGCTCTCCAGCTCCTCAAGCTCGCGGTAGAGCGCGTCGTACTCGGCATCGCTGATCTCGGGGCTAGCTTGAGCGTAGTAGAGCGTATTGTGATGCGTGATCTGCTCGATGAGCTCGTCGTAGCGCGCCTGCTGCTGGGGCTGCTGCTCCTGCTGGGTCTCTGAGTAGTTGAAGAGGTCCATATCAGTGGGAGCTGTGAGCGGTGAAGGCGAGGAAGCGGGCTTGATGGGCTGTCGTCACCCAGTCCTGTCTGAGCTCGCCTGTGGGGCTGAGGCTCTGGAGGAGATCCAGTGCACGTGTCCAGTCGCGCGAGAGCTGCTCGGGGGCGTGCGCGTCGGAGTTGATGCAGATGGGGATGCCGCGACGCAGCAGCTCGCGGAGGAGATCCGCGCTGGGGTACTGCTCGGCGCAGGGCTTGTGCCAGCCCGCGGCGTTGAGCTCGACGGCTGTTCCTTGATCCGCGAGGGCATCGAGGACGGGCGCGTAGTCGAGCATGAGATCGCGCTGCTCGGGCACGCGCTTCCATATCTTCATGAGATCGAGATGACCATAGAAATCAAAGAGCCCGCTCTGCACCATGGAGAGCACATTCTGCCAGTAGGTCTCCCAGTCGCGCAGCGGGGAGCCCATGATGCTCTGCCCTGCGATGGCGGGATTGTCCAGCGCATCTCGGGGCGTGAGGTAGTGCACTGAGCCAATGAGGTAGTCCCAGTCATAGAGCCCGCGCAGGTGGGTGATCCAGTCCTGCTGGCCGTCCAGCCAGTCGCATTCCAAGCCGACGCGTATGGTGAGCTCGGTGCCACGCGCGGCCTGCTTGGCGCGCTCCACCCAGTCCCAGTAGGCGGGGAGCTGGGCGTAGTCCATGCGCCAGTCGTCAAAGGGCTCGTTCTCAGGCAGGGCGGGGGCATGGTCCGCGATGCCGTACTCGCGGAGTCCTAGCTCTAGAGCTCTCTCGACGAATGCCTCGGGCTCGCCCTCGGCGTGGCGGCAGAGGGGCGTGTGGGTGTGATAGTCGCAGCGTAGAATGGTGTTCACGATGGGAGTGTAGCAGAGAGCACAGGGGGGATCAAGTCCCAAGCCTGTGCGCAGCAGGGTGACTAGAGAATGTGCTCGGGAGCCCATTTGCTCAGCGTGGGCAGATCGGCGGCTTCTTCTTCTTCCGCCTCCTCTTCTTTTTCCTCATCCTCGTCAGACATTTCTTCCTCGTCGCTCATTTCCTCCTCTTCATCGGACTCTTCGTCGGATTCTTCGCTTTCGTCCTCACTGTAGGGGCGATTTTCGGCGAGCATGGTGGCATTCTCGACGATGGCGCGCGCGTTGTCATCTTTCTTTGAGCCTAGAATGATCTCTCCATGACTGCCCACATGCTGCGGGTAGGTGCTGGAGAACATGGGCAGCTGGACATGCTCGATGCCCGAGTCGGTGTAGCCCGCGTTATTATAGGCCATGACGCTCGCGTAGTGATGGTTCTCACCGTCCTCTCGGACCTTGACATAAGTGCCGCTCGCGTAAGGCGTGATCTCGGGATTGGCGGGGCCACGCTGCTGGTTTTGATCCCTGCTATGCCCCGCGCCAAAGAGGTGCCCGAGCTCGTGGATGAAGGTGTAGCTATTGAGCCCATGGTACAGATCCATCGCGATAAATCGGTAGATGTAGCTGAGGCGCACCTTGTCATCCGAGCCCTCGATAGGGGTCTCGACGACATCGAAGTGCGCGCCCTCGATATTGCTGTCCTCCAGCTGCTCTTTCCATTCGGCGGCGTGGTCGTCACCCGCATCGAATTCTCCATCGCGGTGGAAGAGCTCCACGGCGACTCCCAGCGTCTTTTCACCCTCATCCTCCTTTTTCATGCAGACAAAGACGACGATGAAGTCCAGCTTGTACTCCTCGATGTCCTTGAGGGCTTCTGGGGTGTCCTTGACGAGCTGATGGAGAAGCGCCTGCGTGCTGTCGCCGTGGGCGTTGTAGTCGATCTCACCGACCATGGCCGCATTCACCCACACGTTGTCGATGCCTGCGGTGATGAGGGCTTGGTTGAATTGGGAGGCGCAGATATTCGCATGCATCACCATGCCGCCGAGGCGCTTCACATTCTTGGCGGCCTCTTCATCGTAGTAGAAGCCTATGTTGAACTCCATGAGCTCCTCCTCATCCTGCTCTTCGGCAGGGAGCGGGGGGCAGAGGTAGAGGAAAAGGAGCAGCAGGAGGGGAAAGAGCTTGTTCATGTTAATTTTTGGGTGCATCGGGTTCGGTGATACGTACGGTGTAGCAACGCTCGATTTCGTTGTAGACGATGTGGTAGATCTCGTTGTCTTGGTAGTCGCTGAGGATGATGCAGAGCTTCTCATCCATATAGAGGATCTGAGCCCAGCCCACGCCCTCTTCAAAGATGCCCGTGATGATGATGTAGTCATCTCCCTGCTCGACGGATTCGACCTTGATGGAGATCGTGCCCGCCTCATCCAAGCGAATATTGAAAATATCGTCCACCTCAAAGACGTGATCGAGCGTCGCCCAGTCCAGCGAGTCGTCGTCAAAGGTGATGCGGTGGAGGTAGGTGAGGTCCTTGTCCTCGTCGGGGGCGACCTCAATGGCCTCTCTGAATTCGATGGCGATGGAGTAGCTCGCTGCCGTGAGGGGCTGGAGGCAGAGGACCGCGCTGAGGAGGGCGGCGGTGAGGGTCTTGAGTGGGGGGAACATCTTAACGGTAGGCTTGGTTGAACTTCTGATTGGCTGCTTTGAGACGCGCGTTGTTGTAAAATTTCTCCTTCTTGAGGTAGTCATTGCCCACCTTGACGGCTTCATCGAGGGCTTGGAAGGCCTCGACGACCTCGGGGTCGGCCATTTCCTCGTTGATTTGTTGAGCCTCTTCCTCGCTGAGCTCGGGGGCGAGCTTGATGACTTGCACCTTCAAGAGTCGCAATTTCCAGCTCAGCTGGTTCATCTGGGTGGCGGCGTAGCTCGCTGTCACCTTGCCATCGCTCAGCGAGTCGATGAGGTCGATGTATTCGGTGGCAGTGCTCATCGCCGAGTTGATGATCTCGCTGTAGCGATCATAGTTGGTCTCCGCGTAGGCTACCTGCACCAGTGGGCAGAGGAGAGCCCCCATCAGGAGAGTGCTGTGTCTGGTCATGAATTTATGTTAAAGAAATTTCGTCAAAAATCAAGGAATAAGGGGCATGGCGTCAGATTTATCGCCTTTGTTGATTGACTTTGCCGCATCGCGCATATTTTTGAGAGCTAAGCGCGCACAGCTTTGGAGTTGCTTGGACTCGGGTAGGGGCAGCGAGATGCGCTTGCCTTGGAGTTGGAATTTTGTGGTGAGCTTGCTTGCGGAGCGCTGGTAGATGATGGCAAAGAGGACGGTCGCTGCGAGGTAGCTGCCTCGGAGATTGGGATGGGAGCCATCCTTGAGATGGAGTTCTTGTAGCTTGGCACGCTCAGGCTTGCTCAGCCAGAGTCGCCAAGCTTCGCCGACTGGCGCGACGCTGCATCCGTGGAGGGCAGCCGCCTTGGTGTAGGTGGCAGTGAGTGCGTCTTGCATCTGGGTGTCAAAGCCTGTGTGCTCGAGGCGACCCCATGTCTGAAAGAGGATGACGCGTGTTTTTGGGACCTTATTCTTGTTGAGCAGGCTGCACCATTGACGCACGCCCTCGATGCTCTCTTCTGGGGAGTAGGCGGGCAGTTGGCTCTGGTCTTGGAGGATGATGGCGTCATATTTCGCTTGGCGGATCTGCTGCTTGATGGGGCTGGCTTTCTCGTCATGAAAGAGACCTTGCAGTGTCGCGCCTCCCGCGAGCCATGTATCGACGCTGGTCTTGATTCCCTTGCGCTGTGCCATCTGCTGCACGATACGGGGGAGCTCGTTGTAAAAGGTGTAGCTGTTGCCTACGAAAAGGATGCTGTAGTTTTGTTTTTTCTGTTGCGCGTGAACAGGGGTGAGGATGGCGATGCAGAGCAGGAGCAGCAAGAGCAGCAGGGGTTGACGTGAGGGCATGATCATAATGTGATAGCATACTCTTCTGGTGACGTGATGACAAGCTGGAATCTTTAACCGCTTATCCCCAGCCTCAGAGCTCGGATTGATGGTGCATAAGATATCTCTCGAGCGAGTGAAAAAAAGCTTGCATCGCTGGCGGGGTGTAGTATTCTGGATTATATTCTTCTCGTCTTTATTTCAATGGTGTGAAGAAAATTTTATTAAAAATTATCCAATAGATTATTTCTATGAATACAGATGATCTCGCAGGGTCTCCTACGATGACCCTGGCTTGGGATGGCGCGCAGCAGCGACTGCCCTTGACCAAGAAAGGCGTATTGCTCTCCCTCGGATTCCTTTTTTCGGTATCCCTGCCCTCCTCCGCATTGATGCAGTCTTCGGAGGGTAGCTATGGCTCTGTGTCTTCTCCGCAACCTGGTAGACCTTGTGTTCTTTGCGGTGAGGGCGGCGACTCGCATGAGGCAGGCTACGCTCCGCTCTCGCTGGTGGGCTACACCTTGCATCTTCCTGAGTATAGCTCGGTGTATCTCCCCTCAAGTCTTCATCAATTGGTAAAGGCGAGAGCTCATAATTTTGGCGACTACACAGACTGGGATTGGATAGAGGGCAAGCAGACAGACTATCTCTTTTACAAGGCGATCACAGAGCTGCGATTTGGTGAGGAAAGTATGGAGGTCGAATGCTTCGGGCATATGGACGCCAAGGGCACTTATTACAGCGAGCGTATCTCGGGCAATCAGATCCTCATCACCATCACGAAGATCGACTATCACAGTGAATCGAGTCCCCTCGCGTCGAAAGAATTTCAAGAGGAGTACATCTTGCTCGAATTCGACAGCGAGCATTCTGGTAAAGCCGTATGGGGGGATAGTACGAAGTTTGGATTACTCGATTTCAGTTTGGAAAAGAGCGGCTCCGAGGAGGCTGGCGATGGCTACCCAGAAGAAGAGTCTGATGATGAACCTCGCGGTGAGGGAATTGATGCCTTTTGCAAGGTGGCCCAAAAGACAGGAAGCCTCTGGGCATGGAATAAGCTCAAGCAATACCACAAAACGCAGCCCGAAGACCTCTTCGAGAGGCAGCGCGAGCTCCTCTCGCTGGGCTATTTCTACATGAAAAACTTCGACAAGCCCCCCTTCCAGTACTATGCCACGCAGCTGCGCCGCCTCCTACCCGAGATCCTGACAGGCGGCTCGCTCGACACGGCGGACCGCTTGGGACACACCAGCCTCCACTACGCCGCAGGCATGGGCAGCAAGAAGCTGTGCACGTGGCTCGTCGACAATGGTGCTGACATCAATGCCAAGAACATTCTAGGCGAGACCCCGCTCGACCTCCTTGGGGAGAATCAATCGGGTCTCGACGACTGGATGATAGCGCGCGGGGCGAAGCGCAGCAAGATGATCAGGACCACGCAGGTCATTTACGACCAGAATGTCACCTTCCCCCTACGCGTCTACTACCGCTGCCGTGAGGCGCAGAATGGCAGCCTGAAGGCATGGACGACGCTGAAGAAATATTACGACACGCACCCTCAATACATGACGAAGGCGCAGCGCGAGCTCTTCCCACTCGCCTTCTATTATACGCGTAGCTTCAACGGGGAGTCTTCGCGCTTCTACGCCGCCCAGCTGCTGCGCATGCTCCCCCCCATCCTAGCGGGTGATTCTGTCGATCAAGCCGATTGGCGCGGCAATACCGCCCTGCACTACGCCGCAGGGATAGGGGGCAAGGGGCTCTGCCTCTGGCTCATGGAGAATGGTGCTGATGTCAATGCGGAGAACAAGCGCGGAGAGACGCCGCTCGATCTGCTCGGCAAGAACAAGTCAGGACTCGATCAGGAGATGATCTCGCGCGGGGGCAAGCGCACGCGCCCCATCCGCGACACCGCGACCATCTTCCGCGATAATATACCGAAGTAGCCGCTGAGCCTCTGAGAATGCACTTGATGCTCGTGAGCGTCTGTGCTAAGCTTGGCTCTGTGAACATCGACAAGTCCACCAGCCAAGCGGATCTCATGCTCCTCACCGAGCGCGCGACCCGCGCCCGCCTTGCCCGCGCCCTGCCCTTTCACAAGGAGGGCTTGCGCGGCATGCTGCTCTTCTTCCTCTTCCCCAGCATGCTCTTTGGCTTCCGCGTGGGGCTGCTCATCACCGCCGCGGTGGCGGGTGCTATTGGCGCGACCCTCGTTTTTGGCAATCAGGAGGTAGGCGCGATGATTGTGCGCTCCTATCTCGTTGTTGGCGCGATCACGAGCGTCGGCGTGGCTCTCTCTATTTTCTTGCAAGAGCGTAAAAAGGTGGCACGCCTGCGCTCCTTTCTCAAGCCCGATGTCAAGCTCGCCCTCAAGGCGGGCGTAGATACCCCCGAGCGGCAGAAAATGTCGCTCGCCTACGACGAGTCCGGAGGCTTCATCGCCTACTACGATGTCTGCGTGCAGCAGCGCGGCGTCTACGGCTTTCTCGTCGAGCTCGAGTCCTACGGCTGGGCGCAGAAGCTCAGCACGAGCGAGGGCGATGATGCCTGCTTCTTCTCATGGGGTGCAGGGCAAAAGCCCTCGCAGGCCGTCGCCCTGCTACGCCTCGATGTCGGTGTGCACCGTCTCGAAATGCGCGTGAGCTCCGAGAAGCGCAAGAAGGGCAAGAATGCCAGCGCGCGCCCCGAGCTCTACTTCAGCCTGATCACACGTATCGCCTGATCACACTGCGCCTAGTCGCTGTACTTGGGCGCGGCGATATGCCCGCTCTCGATGGCGAGGCGGCGTGAGTGGAGGATGCGCTCCGCCATGCTGGCGACTTTCTCCTCAAGGATGAGCGAGAGATGGCTGCCGCTGCGGTAGTCGGCGGGCGCGATGAAGTCCACGCGGCTTCTCTCGGCTTGCAGCGCGTAGCTCTTGCGAAAGCTGCGCCGCGTGCTATCATCGGGATTGTACACCGCCACGCTCGAGCCCCCCATCTGGCGCATGACGGTAAAGCAGGGCACATCCGTCGGACCATCGCCTATGTAGATCATATGCTCAAAGGGGATGGGGCGCAGATCCTTGTCGAGATGGTCATTGACATCCTCGCTGTGCTTGAGCATGCCCTTATTGATGCGGAAGAGGAATTGAGTCTTGGTCGTGTAGGAAATCACCCGCTTGGGGAAGTCGATGCAGCCGTTGAACTCGCTGAACTCGCAGGCGAAGACCTCGCGCATGTAGGGACTCACCAGCGAGCCCTCAATCAGAGGCTTGATACCACTGGAGATGATGTAGAACTCCAGCTTGATCCCTGCCGCGCGATGGTGCTCCTGCAAGGCCCTCAGCGGGAACTGCTCGAAGAACTCCACCACCCCAGGGTAGAACACCAGCTTGCGCCCCAGCGCGCGCAGATCCGCATTGCTCACACGATCAAGGCGCAGCGCGTCGAGCAGCTCCTTGAGGTAGCAGAGCTCACTATCCCAGTCCTGCTCGCGGGCGCGCGTGTTGCAGCGAGCCCAAAACTGCTCAGGGTCAAGACCGTACTCGGGAAAGATACTATCTTCCTGCATGCAGCGCGGTGTGAGCGTGTGGTCAAAGTCAAAGACGAGCGCGATGGTGTTCTGAGGAATGGGCATACTTATTTATAACAGGAAATGAGGACATAATCAAGGCAGCACTTGACGCAGCCAGAGAGCAGTGCTATCATCACTGCGCGAGTCCAACGACACTCGTGTGAGAAGATTATGTCAACAGAATTGCCCAAGAGGAATCGTGTCATCAACAGTAGCCAAAAAATCACCATTGTAGCCGCTACTTACAATGAAAAATTCACCACCGCTCTCCTTGAAAACTGCGTGAGCGAGCTGCGGTACAGTTGCCCCAATGCGGAGATAGAAATCGTCCGCGTCCCCGGTGCTTTTGAAGTCCCCGTCATGGTCAAGCGCGTCATCGCGCTCTCCGAGATTACCCCCCGCGTCGTCATCGCCCTTGGTGTCATCCTTCGCGGCAGCACGGCGCATGCCGATCTCATCGGAGGAGCCATCACCCAGCAGCTCATGAGCATAGCCTGCGACACCCTCACCCCCATCATCCACGAAGTCCTCCTTCTCGACAACGAAGAACAGGCCTTTGCCCGCTGCGTCGCCGCTAGCCTCAACCGCGGACGCGAGGCGGGCATGGCAGCCTCCGCTATGCTGGAGCTCGTCGACGTCAAGGCAATCAAGGAAATCAAAGCCCCTAAGGCGAATCCTCTGGCCTAATTCCACCCTCTCACGCATCATGAACCAACGCACCAAGATACGCCAGAGCGCACTGCTGCTCATCTACGCGACACTCCAATCGGGCGAGCACTCCATCCCACGCGAGCTCTTCTGGAGCATCGCGCAGGAAAAGCAGCGCGGGAGCTACATCAACTCCCTCGCCAAGAGCCTGCTCCACGTCGCACGCAGCTCCACGCTGAGCTTTGAGCTGCTCAGCGAAGCCGTTGAGCGCATCATGCGTGTCCTCGAAGGCGACATGATCAACCTGAAGCTTCGCGAATCCCTCGAACGCTACTACGCCGCCTCCCAAAAGCTCGAAACAGCCCTCGCCACCCTCTCGCTCAAGCATAGCGACAAGCGCTATGACGACGACGATGCCCAGCACGTCGATTGTCTCGAGCTCATCCAGATGGCGCATGTCTGCCTCACCTTCCGCGAGCAATACAATCAGGCCGTGCTCGACTTCCCCGCCTACGCGAGCGATCTGAGCGTCTTGGAGAATATCCTCACGCGCCGCGCCCGCATGGAGGCGAACCTCTCCCAATTTAGAGACATGCAGAGCCTTCCCGCCAAGGGCGAGTTCGCAGGTCTCGTCCAGTCCTACCACGACCTCTCCGCCCTGCGCCCCGAGGTGGAGGCTCTCGCCCTCCCCGCCCTCGACCGTCAGGCAGAATGGGATGAGCGCATCACTCCCTTGCTCAAGCATTACTCTGTAGACAGACTCGACGTTCTCGATCGCGCTATCCTCTACCTCTCGCTCTACGAGCTCACCTGCACGCAGCTCCCCCTCCCCATCGTCATCTCCGAGGCGACATCGCTCGCCAATATCTACTCGGGAAGCAAGAGCGCACCCTTCATCCATGGTGTCCTCGCCGCCGCCGCCGCCGCGCAGAACAGCCCCCAAGCCTCAGAAGAAAACACCCCCGAGGAAAGCACTACGGAGGAGACTCCTTCCGAGGAAGCCTAAGCCCTCTTTACCACCATGGCCAATATCTTCAAACGCCTCATCGACAAATTCCTCGATGAACCCGAAATCGACTGGGACGAGCTCGAAGCCGACCTCATCTCCGCCGACATCGGAGCCAAGCGCGCCATCCCCCTCATCGAAGAACTCCGCGAGCGCGACGAGCAAGACGCCCGCGACATCGCCGACTTCATCAAGAATCAATTGCGCACCGCCTTCCCTGCCCCCCTTCCTCAGCTCCCTGAGCCTCAGGATGGCAAGCCCGTCGTCATCATGATGGTCGGGGTGAACGGCACAGGCAAGACCACCACCAGCGCGAAGCTCGCCTTCAAGCTCCAGAATGAGGGCAAGAGCGTGCTACTCGCCGCCGCCGACACCTTCCGCGCCGCCGCCGTCGAGCAGCTCGAGAGCTGGGCGACGCGCCTCAACGTCCCCCTCTACAAGGGACGCGTCAACCAAGACCCCGCCTCCGTCTGCTATGAGGCTCACACTCAGGCCCAGCAAGAAGGCTACGACTACCTCATCTGCGACACCGCAGGGCGACTCCACACACGTCACAACCTTATGGAAGAGCTCTCCAAGATACGCCGCAGCATCGCCAAGCAAGACGAGCTGGCTCCCCACGCCTGCTACATCGTCGTGGATGCCACCACAGGCGGGAATGCGCTCATGCAGGCGCGCGAATTCCACAAGGCCACCCCCCTTGAAGCCGTTATCATTACGAAGATGGACGGCTCGGGCAAGGGCGGCATCGCCGTCGCCCTCCGCGACGAGCTCGGCATCGCCCCCCTCTACCTCGGTACAGGCGAGCGCGCCGATGACCTGCGACGCTTTGACGTCGATGAATACATAGACACCATCCTCTGAGTACGAGCTACGCCCCATCCATGAGCGCATCAGCCCCCTCTAGTCTTCCCTGCCTGCTCGGCTACACGCATGAGCAGCTCGTCGAGCTCATGGCGCAGCTCGACCAGAAGCCCTTTCGTGCCACCCAGCTCATGGAGTGGATATGGAAGAAGCGCGTCACGAGCTTCGATCAGATGAGCAACATCGCGCCCGCCCTGCGCGCGCAGCTCAGCGAGCACTACAGCCTGCGCGCAGGCGAGCTCGTCGAGCTCACCGAGAGCAGCGGCAGTGCTAGCACCCAGAAAATGCTCACACGCATGGACGACGGCCAGCTCGTCGAGTCCGTCATCATCCCCGCCGCCGAGGGCAAGGGCGGCAAGCGCAGCGGACGCATCACCCTCTGCGTCTCCTCTCAGGTCGGCTGCGCCTTTGGCTGCAAATTCTGCGCCTCAGGCCTCCTCGGACTCGCTCGCGATCTCACGACTGCCGAGATTGTCGGACAAGTTATTCTCGCAGAAGAAGTCGCCCAAAAGCGTGTCGACAACCTCGTCTTCATGGGTATGGGCGAGCCATTGGCGAATATGGACCACCTCGAGCGCGCCCTTGAGCTCATCATGGACCATCGCGCCCTTGAGATAGGAGCGCGCCACATCACCATCTCCACCTCGGGTCATGTCGTAGGCCTGCGCCGCCTCGCGCAGCTCGGCAAGCCCATACGCCTCGCCATCTCCCTGCACGGAGCTAGCGACGAGGTACGCAGCAAGATCATGCCTGTGAATCGCAAGTGGCCGCTCAGCGAGCTCCTCGCCGCCCTGCGCGAGTGGAATGCCACGCAAAAGCACATGCTCACCCTTGAATACATCCTCATCGATCAGGTCAATGCTAGCCTTGAGGATGCACGCGACCTCATCCGCGTCGCGCGCGATCTCCACGCCAAGGTGAACCTCATCCCCTACAACACCGTCGAAGGACTCAGCTGGGTACGCCCCAGCGAGGCGCATTGCAAGAAATTCTGCCGAGAGCTCCTGAATGCGGGCATCCCCGTCACCATGCGCTATGAAAAGGGGCATGATATCAACGCCGCTTGCGGGCAGCTGCGCCTGCGCAAGAAGAAGTCGGAGTAATACAATAGTAATCTCGCTTTTTTATTATCTGTTGATAATGAGATTTTATCGGGTAGTTACAAAAGCGAAATTATGTCACGATATTTTCTCAGATTTTTCTTGCCATTGAGGAAAAGTGTATTATAATGCCCGCTCATGAAAACCATCATCCTAACTGGTCTCATTGCATTAAGCCTCTGTGTAGAACTACACGCCGACGTCGTAAAAGACTTACGACCCACAATACGTAAAACCGCCAAGAAGCACGGCCTTGACCCCATCCTCTTGGAAGCCATCATCCGTCACGAATCAGGGCATGCTCGCTCCTCGGCAGCCCGCAAGAAGAACAACCTCGCAGGCATCATGGGACGTGGTGGACAGCGTCGCTATGCGAGCAAAGAAGCCTGCGTCGCCCACTTGGGCACCATCCTCGCCCGCTACAAGAAGCGCGGCCGCGTCACCGTCGATCAGATCGGTCCTATCTACTGCCAAAGCAGCTCCCCATGGGAAAAGCACATCAAGAATATGATGCGCCTCATCCGCTCAGGCCGCTACGGCCGCCTCAGCTAAGTTTTTAGAAACAATCATTGCGATCCCATCGCATTTTAGGGGGCTTCTAATTTCTCGCGAGGTAAGATTTTGAGATGATTTTAGAGTT
>CAYJOV010000042.1:0-1367 GCA_964371905.1 uncultured Akkermansia sp.
CATCCGTCGCGGCGACACTCTCAGCAGAATCGCTAGACGCCACGGAATGAAGCTCAATGACCTACTCAAGCTCAACAACATCAGCAAGAGTCGTGCAGGCCGCATCAAGCCGGGGCAAAAGATCAAAGTCATCACGAAGAACAAGCGCTAAGACTCCCCCCTCCCCTTGCCTGATCTCTGCTCCCAGCCATGACGCACCGAGTCTGCATCACCATCATCTGGATCTGCTTTATCCTGCTGCTCACCCTTGGCATCGTCATGGTGGGCAGCACGAGTACCGTGAGCCACCTGCATGATGGCGACTCAGTCTATAGCTTTTTGATCAAGCAAAGCGGCTTTGCCCTCGTGGGTGGAGCCGCTGCCATCTTCATCAGCGGTCTGGACTACAGACTACTACGCTACTTTGTCCCCCTTATTTGGATAGGCTGCACGATACTGCTCATTCTCTGCTTTGTGCCAGGCATAGGGATGACCATCAATGGAGAATCGCGCTGGATCAACTTTGGCTTCGGTCTGCAATTCCAGCCAAGCGAGCTGGCAAAAATCAGCCTCATGATCTGTCTTGCCGACTGGTACACCACGCATCGCGAGCGCGTCAAGAGCCTCACCTTTGGCTTTCTCATCCCAGCCCTTCTCTTTGGCTTCCCCCTCTTTCTCATTCTCATTGAGAAGGATCTGGGCACGGCCGCAGCGCTCGGTCTCTCGGGCTTTTGCCTCATGCTGGCAGCGGGCACACGCTGGTGGGTGCTCACACTAGCGGTACTCTTTGGCGCACTCGTCCTCTTTCAATTCACCACCGATAGCCCCAACCGCATGGGGCGTATCGCCGCCCTCCAAGACCTCGAAGGCTACCGCCGTGATCAGGGTCTCCAGCAATGGGTCGCCCAGCAGGCCTTCTCGCGCGGCGGCAGCACGGGAGTAGGACTAGGTGATAGTGCTGAAAAGTATGGAGACCTCCCCTACGCGCACACCGACTTCATCTATGCGACCATCGCCTCTGAGCTGGGCTTTGTAGGCAGTGCGGGCGTGCTGCTGCTCTTTACCGTCATGATGGTCGCCGCGATGAATCTCGCCCTGCATACGCGCGACCTCTTTGGACGCTACCTCTGTCTGGGCATCGCCTTCACCATCTTCTGGCCCGCTATGGTCAACATCATGGTCGTGGCAGGGCTACTGCCCAACACCGGTATCCCGCTGCCCTTCATCAGCTACGGCGGCACCAACCTCGTCTTTAGCATCGCCTCCATTGGACTCATCACCAGCATCCAGCGCCATCTCCCTGAGCTCAATCGCTTCACTCCTCTTCACAAAATGTTCCCCCCCAGACGCTAATCCACTCCCCCTATCATGACCCCCTCCTACAATAT
>CAYJOV010000042.1:1410-16251 GCA_964371905.1 uncultured Akkermansia sp.
GGCCACCTCTTCCCCGGCATAGCCGTCGCCCAGCAGCTCCGCGAGCGCGGGCACAAGCCCTTGCTGCTCATCTCCAACAAGAGTGTCGACAAAGAAGGCATCAAGGCCTACCCCGAGCTCGATTTTGTGAGCATCCCCGCCGTCGCCAAGCCCGCGACCCTCTCGCCGAAGATGCTCCCCTTTGTCTACAAAATGTTCAAAACATTTTTGCAATGCCGCCGCATCATCAAGCAGCATAAGATCCACGCCGTGCTCGGCATGGGGGGCTTTACCTCACTCACTCCCATCTTCGCAGGTGCTCGGCGCAAGCGTCCCTGCTTCGTCCATGACTCCAACGCCCTACCGGGCAAGGCGAATCGCCTCACAGCCCGCTGGTGTCAGCGCGTGCTGCTCGGGCTGCCCGACGCGCAACGCTACTTCCCCAGCGGCAAAGCATGCGACATCACAGGCACTCCTGTACGCGCCGAGTTCTACGCGGTGCAGCCCAGTCAAGTCGAGGCTCGCCGCGCGCTTGAGCTCCCCGAGCAGGGGCGCGTCATCCTCATCCTTGGTGGCTCACAGGGAGCACAGGCACTCAATGAGAGCATCCTACGCGCCGCCGCCCTCGACCCTCAGACACACTACCGCATCATCACAGGACGCGCGCACGAAGAAAGCGTCAAGGCTCAAGTGGCGAGCCAACACAGCCAGATGAGCAACGTGAGCGTACGCGGCTTTTGCTCCCAGATGGCGCTCGCCTACCACGCCTGCGATGGTGTCATCTGCCGCGCAGGAGCCTCCACACTCACCGAGATCTCCCTCATGGGCAAGGCCTCGCTACTCATCCCCTACCCAGCCGCCGCTGACGATCATCAGAGCTACAACGCACGCGCCTACAGCACACGCGGAGCGGCGCGACTCTGCCCGCAGAGCGAGCTGAATGCCTCCAGCATCCTCGCCTTCACTCAAGATATCATCGCTGATGATGACAAGCGAGGCGAGATGGAGCGTGCCATGCAGTCAATGAGCATCCCCGATGCTGCCTCGCGCATCACCGACGTCCTCCTCCATGCCATCCATCCACATTAGCATCGCGAGCCAGAGCCTTGAGCTCCGAGATGAGGATGAGCAGCTCCTCTGGCACACACGCATCTCCTCGGGGCTAGCGGGCATAGGCACGCAGCCCGACTCGGGGCAGACCCCTACGGGACGGTTTCGCATCGCCTCTCGGCATGGTGAGGGCGCGCCCGCGCACTGCCACTTCCGCGCGCGCCTTCCCCTCACCAACAGCATGAGCAGAGAAAGCGATGACTCCATCCTCGCGCGCATCCTCACCCTCGATGGACTCGACGCGCACAATGCCAACACACGCGCCCGCTACATCTACATCCACGGCACAGCCGACACGGCGAGCCTCGGCACGCCCTGCTCGCATGGCTGCATACGCCTCGCGCCCGACGACATGATCGAGCTCTTTGAGCGCTGCCCGCTGGGCACCCGCGTCACCATCAGCCCCTAGCCCCCCTCTCTCGTGTCCATCAAGACCCTCCTTCTCATAGGCTGCGGCAGCTTTGTAGGCGGCATTCTACGCTACGTCGTGGCACGGCTCATTCAGAGCTGCACCGCATCGACACTGCCTTGGGGGACGCTCGTCGTCAATATACTGGGCTGCCTGCTCTTGGGGGCACTCAGTGCCGCGCTCACGCGGCACTACGAGCTCCCCGAGGAGTGGAGACTCGCGCTCATGGTGGGGCTCTGCGGCGGCTTCACCACCTTCTCGAGCTTTGCCCATGAGAATCTCCTGCTCCTCCATCAAGGCGCGTGGCTTCACGCCCTCGCCTACTCGACGGCAAGCTTCATCCTCTGCATGATCGCCGTCATTCTAGGCTATCATGTCATCATCAAGTAAGGGGAAGGGTCTCATCATTGATCATGACCTTCCCTTTTACGCCTGCTTGCGGCAAGAGCGAGCGAGCAGGGCTGTCAACGCGAGTACGCTGAGCGTTGCTGTACTAGGCTCGGGGAGCACCTCCTGCAAGAGCTGATTATGAGATAGGTTATTTACCTAAGATCAGAGAGGCGTTTTTATCGAAAAGAAAATTAAATTGCTAAATTTATTATTCAATTGTATTATTCTCCTTCGCTTATATTATTGACACCACAATATTCTAGATGTTAAAATGAGTGTCTCGACTTGCCTTTGCGCAAAACACATCATTCCACTCAAACTCAGCCAAATGAAAATTTCTCTACCATTACAGCTACGGAGAGCCCTGCTCTCCCTCTGCATGCTCTGTACGACCGCCACAGTCGCCTACGCCGAAGATGTCGAGCGTACGCAGATCACCGATAGCACCACAGCTGCTAATACCTTGTTCAATGGCACGGCTGAATACGTGACCATGAATTTCACAGGTGATAAGAGCGACTTCTTCCCACAATCCTCCCCTACCTCACTTGACGACATCCTCGTGATCGAGTGGACTGTCGGAGACGGGCATAAAAATCAAAGCTACACCTTTGAAGGGAAGATCCATGGAACAGGCAACATCAGAGGATGGAATAGCGGAACGACCGATGATGGGCACACCTACATTTTCAATGGAGATATGTCAGAGTTCTCTGGCAATATTACCTCTGGCTCTCGTGGTTTGGTTTTAAAATTTGGCGGTGATGCCCGATCAGCTATTTCAGGCACGGGTGCTATCTCCATCACCCATCTCAACAAAGGTGTCACCTACGAAGTCGGCGCTGGCAACTCGACGATCACCAACAGCAGTATCACGACCAATACGCTCAACTTCAACGGTGGAGCAGGAGTCAACTACAGCGTCGATAGCACCATCTCGGTGAGCACTCTTCTCAATATAGCAGCAGATACAAGCGTCACGCTGAACGCAAACACCACCACCCAAGGCCTCACCGTGGGATCGGGCGCGAGCCTCACGTTGAACGCAAACACCACCGCCCAAGGCCTCACCATAGACTCGGGCGCGAGCCTCAGCGTGGGATCAGGCGCGAGCCTCACGATTAACGGCGCGTTAAGCCTTTTCTCGAGCATCACCAATGGGGGCTCGGTCATCTTTGGCGACAGCGCGACGGTAGACTTGAGCAATCTCACCTTCTCCACATCTGATCAAACCTCGACTTACTCGCTTGTCTCAGGTGGTAGCATCGATTTCGGAGATTTGGACTGGACGAGCTTCACGGGCGTACACGGTCTGAGCGCGACATCACATGATATTTCTTTTGATACCACGGCAGGTACAGTGAGCTTCACCCTGCTCGCCAAACAATTAAGCTTTGCGGGCTCTGTCAGCAGTGAGAGCCCTACGATTCTGAACTGGAACACGCTTGGAGACACCATCTTTGATGAAGGCGGTAGCGCAGCAGCCTTTGAAAATGGAGCTGGAGTGACCTTTACAGGACATACAGTCGCTACACTCGAAGAGGATATCGATGTCTATAAACTGACCATAGCGGAAGATAGCTCCCTGAGTATAGACGAGTCAGGCTTCAGCTTCTCCGCTGGCTCAGTAGAGCTGCAAAACGACAGCAGCCTCACACTCGCGAGCACGCTCGATTCTGGTGAGGCGAACTTTGACGCGATCTACGGTGGCAGCTCAGCCTCACTCATTATCCTAGCCTCGACTGAAGGCACGACGCTGAGTCTTGCGAACTTTACAGGCACGCTCAATGTGCAGGCAGGGCATGCCATGACGAGCTTTGCCGACTTCGACAGACTCGACGCCGTTCGTATAGACGCAGGCGCACATTACTCCATCACAGATACCCTTGCCAATGGAGCAGCAGACCTGACCAAAGTGAGTGGCGCATCAGATTCCATACTGACCATCAAAGGCGTAGGCAACCTCAGCGATAGCGGCGCCAATAGCGGAGAGAAGACGAATCTGGATTTATCAGCCAACTTCAACGGCATTCTCGAAATCGCAGGCGGCCTCGTCGGGCTGACCAACTCAGACTTCGGTGACACATCAAGCCTCATCCTGAGCAACGGTGGTATCATCGGTGACCATGCAGCCTATACCACCTCTACTTTTGATAAAGACATTGAAATTAGCTCAGGCACGACTGGCTATGGTCGCGTATACGGCTCAGAACGTGCGCTGGATCTCACGGGAGCGATTTCAGGCGATAGCACCACGACACTGGCACAAACCGACGGGGGCATTCTCAAGCTCTCGGGGGATATGAGCGCGTTCCAAGGCACGATCGCAGTACGCGGCGGAAAGGTCATTGCCAACTCGGGTATCGAGAGCGCCAAGAGCGTGTTTATCTCCGAGGTCAACAGTGAGTTCTTCCCCACGGGCGCGATCTTTGAAGTAGCAGCCGATGTGATCGTCAACACCCTAGGTGATTACAATAGCGAGAACGGCAGCTACACCTCCTACCAACGCAGAACATCCTACGACTATACCATTACCGTCCAAGCAGGTGCTGAGTTTAATGACAACGTGCACCTGCGTCAAGCGAGTGGCTCGCTTACTGTCAATGGTGGTGGCTATTATCAGATCGAGAGCTACGTCGGTGGTGACCTGACAGGGGCTAGCACACTGACCATTGCCGCCAACACGACCATGGAGGTAATGGGCACGACAGAAAACTATGCCGCCGCTGGCAGATTACCCGCATTCTCCCTGACACACAATCAGAATGGTACGGTGGATGTCAATGGGACTCTGATTTTGAACTCGGGTATTTCCAAGCAAGACGCAACAGGCACTCTCAATGTCAATGCAGGTGGTACACTCGTGCTCAAGGAAGGTCTCTATGGTAACGCCAAGAATGGGCAGATCAACCTCAATGTCGCAGATACAGCCACGCTAAAGCTCTCCAACCAGACACAAGAATCCACCATCTACAGTGGTAGTAATGGCAATATCAACACCAACATCGCCGCAGGTGCCACCATCACCGCCACGAGTGACTTCACAGATATACTCAACACCCTCAGTCTGAGTGGCACGGGTAGCGTCAAGGTGAATGCAGAGGCTGGGGTATACAGCGTCGATTTCAAAGACGTGATCTCCAATACCTCTGGTGCTAGCTCAGGTCTCGCGATCACGGGGCAAAGTGCGAATCAGAAATTTACACTCTCCGCCGCCAATACCTACACTGGTGACACGAGTATCACGACAGCCAGTGTCGAGGCGGGCAATGCCGCAGCCTTTGGCAATGGTGGTACGGTGACACTCAATAGCGGCAGCCTTAATCTGAGTGGTCTTGGCGTGGCAAACGATGTCGTCGCTGTGAGCGGTAGCCTCTCAGGCTTTGACACCTTTGCAGGTAACCTCCAAGTTACGGGTGCTGTAGGCATCAGCGGCAGGACGACGGGCAGCATGAGCGTGACGGCGACGGGTGTCTTCACGATGGAGGGCACGTGGGAGTACAGCTCCTCCATCGACATCGCTGCGGGCGGCAGCTTGAGCTTTGGCTCAGGTCTTCAGCTCGACTTGACCGACGTAGACTTTAGCCAAAGCGGCAATGAATACAGCCTGACTCTCTTCACCGGAGACGGCAGCGCAGACATCAACTCTTGGTTGAATGCAGGAGCGGTGAATCTAGACAGGATCACCGGTCTTGATAGCTCCATCACGAGCCTGAGCTACACCAACGGCGTGCTCAGCTACACCGTCATAGGTGACATCCATATCTCTGATACGGATCAGCCTCTCTCGGGTGAGACCAATGTGAACATCATCTTTGATGAGGGCAGCACGGGCAAGGCAGAGCTCGCTACAGGCTTCACACAGGGGGCAGACAGCAGCTTCTCGGGCGCGGGTACGATTCAAATCGCAGCTGGTGCCAATGTCACGCTGAACAATGCCAGCACGGACTTCTCCGGTACAACCGAGGTTGGAGGCACACTCACCATCAATAATGGAGACGCCTTGGGCTCAAGCTCCGTCGACGCAGCCGCAAACAGTCAGCTCATTGTGAGCGAAGGCGTCACTATGAGCAATAACGCCACACTCGCGGCAGATGCCACGCTGGACATGGGAGTCATCACCATCACGGGGCAATCAGAAAGCAGCAGCATTGGCGATGAAGGGGCAAGCAACAAGAGCCTCACCCATGACTCCGCGACGCAAAGCAGCATCCGCAATGCTGCCCTCACCGATACTCGAGTGGAGCTCGCGTCCAATGGCACAGGCATCATCAGCTACAGCACCTTGACCAATACCCATGTGCAGCTCGGTAATGGCTCAACGCTCACGCTCACCAACGTACACCAAGACCTCGGCACCACGCTCAACAACGATTCCGCGACGGCCATTCTTACGGATCACAAGATCACGGAAAATGTAGGCACAGGGGCTATCGTCGATAATCTGCCTACTCTAGAGGGTGGGAGCGAAAGCATGCGCGTCTACACGCTCACCTCGTTGAATGTAGAGACAACCATCATCAATGATAGCCTCACGCTCACCCTCATCGTCATGGATGGCGCTGAATTCTCAGCACAGCTCACAGGCGGCATGATCGCTTTTGAAATCAGTGGCTTCACACTGGCGGATGGCAGCAATGACCAGTTCAATCTCGAATACACCGATGTCAGCATCACTGTCCTTGATGGCGTCGGCGGACCTTCTCTCTATATGGGAACAGCACAGGGCACAACCACCATGCTCAATGGCAATATGGCGCTCTACATCCCTGAGCCCAGCACCGCCAGCCTCAGCCTTCTGGCTCTGGTAGGACTGCTCGCGCGTCGCCGCAGAAAGCAAGCCTAAAAGGTCTAGATCCGATGATCAAAAAAGCCACAAGTATCACGCTTGTGGCTTTTTTAATCACCCGCAAAGCCCCTCACCAAGGCAATGACACATCGTGACAGCTCTAGCTACGCCGTACATCAATGCTTGACAAGGGGGGCAATGCCTGATAGGATTCATTACGCTAAAAAGCAACTACGATTATGTCAGACACTACATCCGATTCCTTTGTTACCAATTGCATCAACAACTTCAAATCCTGCTTGAGCAAGTACGTGACCTTTAGCGGTCGCGCCTCGCGCAGTGAGTACTGGTTGTTTGCCCTCGTCCAGTTTATTCTTACTGCCATTGCACAGCTCATCGACGGTGCTATAGGCTCACCGATCATGTACACGATCGTCTTCCTTGCTCTGGCTCTGCCAGGTCTCTCGGTCTTCGTGCGTCGCTTGCATGATGTCGGTCGCTCGGGATGGTGGTTCTTCATCTCCTTTACTTTCATCGGTATTTTCTACCTTCTCTACCTCCTTGTGAAGCCCACAGATGCAGAGAGCAACAAGTATGGTGAGCCTGCAAAGCCCGCTTGCTAATCCATCTTTTTACTAAGCCCCCGAAAAAGCCACAAGCGCGTTGCTTGTGGCTTTTTTAATTCCCTGAGAGAGGTTACTGTGGGGGACGCCCTTTCGCATTGACAGCATTACTGATACATGATAATGATATTCACGATGAGAATATTACCTTCCCTTGCATCGCTCGCTCTGGTCTGTAGTCTTCACGCTCTTCATGCCAAAGACCTCAAGACCCTAGCCAATCAGCTCAAAGTCCCCACTCAACTCAGCGCAACCCAAGACCGACTCCCCCTCCCCGCCGTCCCTGCGGGAGTCAGCATCCGCATCAAAGGTGTGGACTACGAAGAGCTACTCAGTAGAAAGGGAGAGCGCAAGGGACGCATCTTGAGCAAAGTCCCCGTCGCGGTCAGCTACGAATTGCGACGTGGGAAGGAGACCGTCACGAGCCCCGACTACATCGTCAACCTCCTCCCCCGCAACCCTCTCAGCCCCGAAGAGAGCAAGATCAAGCTCCCCATCATCCCCGAGCCCCTGCAATGGAGCCCCGCAGGCGGCGAGTGGAAGCTCCCCCGCACGCTCAATATCATCGGTCCCGAGAGCGTCACAGCCCCCCTCGCACGCGCCCTCAAAGAGCACTTCGGCGTCACGAGCACCACAGACGAGAAGGCGAGCATGAGCATCCGATTCATCGACGCATCACATACCAAGGCGATGTATATCAAGGGAGAAGCCTACCAGATGGGCATGAGTCCTAGGGGGATTCATATCATCGCCGATAGCAAGGCTGGCTATATCTGGGCGACCAACTCCCTCTTGCAGTTGCTCAAAGCCAGCGGAGGCAAGAAGAGCATCCCCAATGGTATCATCATTGATATCCCCCGCTATCCTGTGCGTGGCTTCATGCTCGACGTGGGGCGCAGCCCTGTGCCGATGAGCCGCCTCTACGAGCTCGTCGATCAGCTCTCGTGGTACAAGATGAACGAGCTGCAAATACACCTCAACGACAACTTCATCTTCCACGAGCACTACGTCGATGCGGGCAAAGACCCCTTCAAGGAAAGCTACACCGGCTACCGCCTTGAGTCCAAGGTCAAGGGCAAGGACGGCACAGCGCTCACCTCCACCGACCTCTCCTACAGCAAGAAGGAATTCGCCCGACTCATCGCCTACGCCGCCAAGAAGGGCGTGAAGATCATCCCCGAGTTCGACACCCCAGGGCACGCCCTCTCCTTCACCCGCGTACGCCCCGACCTCATCTATCAGGGTCCGATGGGAGGCAAGGAAAAGCGTCGCTGCGAGATGCTCGATGCGGCAAACCCCGAGACGCTGCGATTCGTCAGCAGCGTGCTGGATGAATACATGGCGGGCAAGAAGCCGCTCTTCCGCCGCGGCAGCGTCGTGCACCTCGGGGCTGATGAGTTCTACGGAGACGCTGAGGACTACCGCAAGTACACCGACGGACTGCTACGCTACGCCAAGAAGCGCGGCTACACCCCACGCATCTGGGGCAGCCTCAGTATGAAGCGCGGCAAGACGCCCATCATCTCCGAGGGAGTCGAGGTCAGCCTCTGGAATCACGGCTGGAGCGGCGCATGGGAGACCATCAAGCAGGGCTACGATGTCATCAATATGAACGACGGCGCGCTCTACATCGTCCCGCTGGCGGGCTACTACCGCATGGACAAGAATCACAACTGGGTCTACAACAACTGGAAGCCCAACCAAATAGGCAATGACCTCATCCCCGCGGGGCATCCCCAGCTCAAGGGCGCGATGTTTGCCGTCTGGAATGACGAGATCGACCTACTCCACCATGGGCAGAGCTACGACGACTACGCGCCCGCCATCACCGACTCCATCGGCATCTTGGCTCAGAAGATGTGGGCACCGCAAAAGCCCATCCTCGATGCCGCCGGCAAGCCCCTCAACCTCGAGGCTTACAAAAAACAACGCCTCGCCCCCCTCGGCACACAGCTGGCGAGCAAGCAGCAGGGAGCGGAGGCATTGGGACTGAGCAAGAGCAAGATAGCCGCAGGCACCGAGCTCAAGCTAGAGAGCCTCCAGCCTCCCTACCACCTCGTCATGGAGATCGAGCTTGAGCCCGTCGCCAAGGGCAGTGAGCAGATCCTGCTGCAAGCCCCCGATGGCAGCACCGTCTACGCCAGCGACAAGGAGGGCAAGGTCGCCATGCGCCGCGACGACACGCTGCGCTTTCAATGGGATGCGAGTCTGCCGACGGGGCGTCCCGTCAAGGTGGAGCTCATCGGCACGCTGGGCAAGACCACCCTGCTCATCGACGGCAAGGAGGTCGCGCATGATAAGCTGAAGCTCCAGAGCTTCAACACAAGGCAGAAGAAGCTCTACAACACCTTCCGCCTGCCGCTCCACACCGTCGCGCCCAAGCTCAAGGGCAAGATCAACAAGATGGAGATCAAGAAGAAATAGCCTATAGGCACGCATCACAGGATCACGCAAAAAGCCACAAGCATCACGCTTGTGGCTTTTTGCGTGATCCTGTGATCTTATAAATAAGAAATATTGATGCTTACCGCGCCTTTCTTCTCTGTTTGAGGAGTCCTGATCGGTATGTCCTCGTTCTCCATAAAGAGAGTAACGAGAGAGCCGATGATGCCAACAGGTGCCCCGAGCGCAAACACGCCATAGCCCAAGGCCGTCAGCGGGACAGAGGCGATGGGATCAATCACATAATCAAAGGGAGCCGCCAAGAGGCGTCGCGTACCACTGCTGCGCGACTCACCGTAGTTGAATGACAGCTCCCCCTCATAGCGGAAGTGACTCGTGTCCACCAGCTTCGCCTTCTTGAGACTGGGGCGTTGATCGAGAGGAGTCACGAGAAAAGTCCCCGATTGGTCGCGGCGCACCCTGACCCAGCGCCACTCGCCTGTCGCTTTTTTGGATCCCGTATAATAGCTGGGGAATTTGTGCTCATTGCCCATATTCATATAGATAAGACGCTGTTGATAAGCCCCGCGTATGACAGGCGCTTGGTAGACGTACTCGTCCTTGGAGATTCTGTAGGCTTTTTTGTGCAGAGGCTTGGAGGCATCGACTGCGGTGGCATAGCGAGCGGGCTCGCGAATGACCGCGCCCACTTGCAGTTCAACACAGCTAGACAGGCAGAGCAGGACGAGTGCGCTGAGAGGAAGGAGTGGCTTCATTACATAAAGTGCTTTTAAGTAAATTGTTAATTTTCAATATCAATGGATACATAATCCCTCTCGCCTGAGGGGTGCGCCTTGATCAGAGAAGAGGATGGGTTGCTATCTTGAAACTGAGAGCCAATGATGCCAACAGGTGCCCCGAGCGCAAACACGCCATAGCCCAAGGCCGTCAGCGGGACAGAGGCGATGGGATCAATCACATAATCAAAGGGAGCCGCCAAGAGACGCCGCGTACCACTGCTGCGCGACTCACCGTAGTTGAATGACAGCTTCCCTACATAGCTAAAGTGGCTCGTGTCCACCAGCTTCGCCTTCTTGAGATGGGGGCGTTTATCGAGATGAGTTACGCGAAAAGTACCCGTGTGGTCGCGGCGCACCCTGACCCAGCGCCACTCGCCTGTCGCCTTTTTGGATCCCGCATAATAGCGTGAGAATTTGCCCTCATTGCCCATATTCATATAGATAAGACGCGGTTGATAAGCCCCGCGTATGACGGGCGCTTGGTAGACGTACTCGTCCTTGGAGATTCTGTAGGCTTTCTTGTGTTGAGGCTTGGAGGCATCGACTGCGGTGGCGTAGCGAGCGGGCTCGCGAATGACCGCGCCCACTTGCAGCTCGACGCAGCTAGACAGAGTGAGCAGGGCAAGCGCGCTGAGAGGAAGGAGTTGTTTCAACATATCAAATAGATTTAAGATTGTAATATACAGCCCACACAGCCCATCTGTCAAGCAGCAAAGGGGCAAGAGAGGCTGAGTCACACCGCGAGTCACCCTGATATCCCGCCACTGCCAGCTATTTGCAACAAGCAACACTTGACGAATCGCACAAAACACGCTACAGTATCGCGCATGAAATCTCAGGATACTCCTTCCGCAGAACAAGAAGACAACAAACAAGATTGCCCCAACTGCCAAGCTGGCTGTGATTCCACCGCTTGCGACAGTGAGCAGACCCAGCCCAACACCGAAGAGCAAACCAGCCCCGAGCAGGACGCAGCTACCGAGCAAGCCCCACTCAGCGAGGCCGACGAGATCCTCAAGTGGCGCGACCTCGCCATGCGCACCGCCGCGGAGTATGACAACTACCGCAAGCGCAGCGTCAAGGACAGAGAAGAGTTCACCCGCTACGCGAATCGCAGCCTCCTCGAGGAGCTGCTGCCCATCATCGACAACTTTGAAATGGGCATGCAAATGGCTCAGCAAGAGACCAGCTCCATGATCTACATCGGGATGAACATGGTGCAGAAGCAGCTCGGCGACTTCCTCGAATCCCAAGGCGTCAAGGTCATCTCCTGCCAAGTCGGCGATGCCTTTGACCACAATGTCCACGAGGCCATCCAGAGTGAGGCTAGCGAGCTCCCCGAGGGCAGCATCGTGCGCGTCATCCGTCGCGGCTACACGCTGCGCGATCGTCTCCTGCGCCCCGTCAATGTCATCACCGCAGCCGCACCTCAACCCAGCGCCGAAGAAGGTGAGGCCTAATCCCCGATTTCTCGATCACAAATCATAGATATGTCACAGAACTACTACGATCTGCTCGAAGTCTCGCGCGATGCCGATGAGGCCACCATCAAAAAGGCCTACCGCAAGCTCGCGATGAAGTACCATCCCGACCGCAACCCCGACGACAAGAGCGCGGAGGACAAGTTCAAAGAAATCGGCGAGGCCTATGAGGTGCTCAGCGATGAGGACAAGCGCGCCGCCTACGACCGCATGGGGCATGATGCCTTTAAGAATCGCGGCATGGGAGCAGCGGGCGGCGGCGGGGGCGGCGGCTTTGGCGGCTTTAGCGACCCGATGGACATCTTTGCCCAGATGTTTGGCGGGATGGGCGGTGGCTTTGGAGGCTTTGGCGGCGGTGGTCGCCAGCGACGCGCCACCACCCCAGAACGCCCCGGCTCTGACCTGCGCTACGACCTCGATATCACCCTCGAAGAAGCCGCTAAAGGCGTGGAAAAGAATCTCGAAATCGAGCGTCTCGTCCCTTGCACCACCTGCCAAGCCACCGGCTCCAAGGACGGTAAGGCGGGCTACAAGATCTGCTCCAGCTGCCAAGGTCAAGGTGTCATCACGCAGCAGAGCGGCTTCTTTGTCCAGCAGCGCACCTGCCCCACCTGCAAGGGCGCGGGCATGACCGTGAGCAATCCCTGCAAGGCTTGCCACGGAGAGGGACGCGTCAACAAGGATGTCCAAATCAGCATCCAGATCCCCGCGGGCATCGACGCAGGGCAGAAGCTGCGCTCCTCGGGCAATGGTGATGCGGGCGTCTGCGGCGGTGAGTCAGGCGATCTCTACGTCTTCATCGACGTCACGCCCCACGACATTTTCAACCGCGAGGGGCAGGATCTCCACTGCACCATGCCCATCTCACTGGCGCAAGCCATCACAGGAGGCGTGCTCAATGTCCCTACCCTCGATGGTCCGACGAAGCTCAAGATCCCCGCTGGCACGCAGAGTCAGATGACTCTACGCGTCAAGGGCAAGGGCATGCCCTCGCTGCGAGGCGGTCGCTACGGCGATCTCATGGTCGAGCTGGATGTCGAGACTCCTAGCGGGCTCAACAAGAAGCAGAAGAAGGCACTCGATGAGTTCCTCGGCTCTCTCGATGATTCCAATCAACCTCAGGTAGCCGACTTTGCCCAAAAGGCGGCCAGCTACCTCCAACAATAAACAGCCCCTCACCGCGATGCACTGGTGCTACCTCCCCGACTACGACCCGCAGGACTGCGCACGCAGCTCCTATGAGCTCACGGGCGAGGAGGCGCACCATGCTCTCAAGGTCATGCGGCTGCGCGAGGGCGAGAGCTGCGAGATCTTCAATGGACGAGGAGCAGTCGCCCGCGCGTCCATCACCCACGTGCAGGCAGGCAAGAGCCTCTGGCTCGATGTCGTGGAGTGCTACCCCAGCCCTCCAGCCCTGCCCGAGATCACACTCGCCCTCTCTATCCCCAAGGGGGGGAATATGGAGCTCATTGTGCAAAAGTCCGTCGAGCTGGGCATCACACGCCTCATCCCCCTCCAGAGCGAGCATAGTGTCGTGCGACTCAAGGGCGCACAGGCGGCGAAGAAGCAGGAGAAGTGGCAGCGCACCGCATTAGAAGCCTGCAAGCAGTGCAAGGCGGCGCGCCTCCCCCTCATTGATCCTATCGAGGAGCTAGAGAGCTTTCTTGGACGCGGTGATCTGAGCGCGGCGCGCATCTGCTGTGCGCTCGTGCCGCATGCACGTCCTCTGCGCGCTGAGCTTGAGCCGCTACGCGAGGCGGGCATGCGCGACATCACGCTACTCATCGGGCCTGAGGGTGATTTCTCAGCCAGCGAATACGCTCAGATTGAAGAGAGCGGCTTCGCCCCTGTGAGCCTTGGCTCTCTCATCTTGCGCGTGGAGACGGCGGTCTTCATGGCCTTGTCGAGCATACGCTACGCTCTGGATGAGTGAGGAGCTTCACGCCTTCCAAAAGAGAGCCGCCGTCTTGGCACTCACGCCGCGCATACTCAGGTAGCGCGTTCGTAGCAGCTGCGCGCTGCGGTGCCCCATCTCCAGCTGCAGGCGTGCGAAGTCATGCCAGTGCTTGGCATGGTAGCTCGCAAAGGTATGCCGCAAGACATCCTGCCGCCATGGCACGAGTCGCGCCTCGCGTCTGAGTTGCTTCCATCGTCGCGCCCAATTGGGCGGGCAGATCGCGCCCTCACTCTGCACTCCTGCCTCGTGCAGCCATGAGTGTAGTGCTGCGCTCAATGTCACATGACGGCAGCCGCCCGTCTTGGCATGCTGAGCAGAGACGACGATCACGCGCTCGTCCCAGTCGAGATGCTGCCAGTCGAGTCTCTCCACCTCAGCGGGGCGCAATCCTGCCCAGAGCATGAGCCCCACGGCTGGCATGCAGGCTCGATGAGCGAGCTGTCGCGCGGTGGTCAGCAGGAGCTGGATTTCCACCCAGTCTAGGGGCTTGATCTCCTGCTCGATGATGTGAGGTTTGTCTACAATGCTGACGGGATTGTGGCAGCACCACTGACGGCGGCATCCCTGCTGAAAGAGGCTGTGGAGGATGACGCGCCCCTTCGCACGCTGACGTGCTGTTGGGAAGGTTTGCTCAAGAATATGTTCACAATCTTCGCGTTGCAGCGTCAGAAGAGGGCGATCAGAGAGCCCCTCGACGGAGCGCATCATGCGCTGAGTCAGGCTGCGTATCTCCGCAAGGGTGCGAGGCCGTCGATGGGACTTGATTTTGAGCAGTTCAATGACCGCTTGAGCGAAGCTTATATCGATCAAGGAGCGCATTTCGCAAATTTCTTGCAGTTCGCGAAGTAA
This sequence comes from uncultured Akkermansia sp., assembly GCA_964371905.1. Lineage (GTDB taxonomy): Bacteria > Verrucomicrobiota > Verrucomicrobiia > Verrucomicrobiales > Akkermansiaceae > Akkermansia. Next base: position 16,180 of record CAYJOV010000042.1, read on the forward strand.
AAAATGCAGCCGCGATGACAAAGCAGTGTCGTATCTTTTCATATTATTCCTTGCATGCGGATTAGTAATCCG
>CAYJOV010000043.1:0-16200 GCA_964371905.1 uncultured Akkermansia sp.
ATACTAGCTTCCTTATCGAGTGTGGCAATCATGATACGATTCTGACGGAGTGCCGTTTATTGCGCGAAAAAGCCTGCCTTATGAGGTAGAGTATTTCCTGTGAAGTGCTGTTTGCTGCCTGAATAGTTTGTATCATGGGGTGTGGTGTGCGCACGTGATGCCGTGTTTACCATGTTAGAAAGCATGGTAAAAGCCGTTGAGCTGATAAAGGAGGTAGGTCATGAGGCAGCGTGTGCCACGTGATATCGAGTTTCAAAGCCGAGTTTTTGAGCAGACACAAAAAAAGATCACTACGAATAGTGATCTTTTTTATGTGATACGAAGCGGACGGGGCTCGAACCCGCGACCCCCAGCGTGACAGGCTGGTGCTCTAACCAAACTGAGCTACCGCTCCTTTCAGTATCAAACCGATCGTTTGGTGATCCTTCCTCTATGGAAGCTCTCCCTATGGGAGGGGTGCGCGCGCATTATAGAGACTTTTGAACAACATTGCAAGCACTTTTCTGTGCTTTGCATGAGAATGTCCACATAGGAGAGCCAAACAGTGTCACGAGAGACGGTGCTTTTGCATGTATGAGATAGAGAGTCTAGCACATGAATCTGATACAAATATCAGAGAGTCTGCAATGAACAGAGGTGTGCTTCATCACTGATCGAGAGAATCATCTATGCGAAAGAATTATTTGGGGTGTGAGTCGTGTAGCGCTTGATATCTATCGCGTGGTGAAGATCTCAGAGTTCACCAACAAAAAAAAGATCACTACGAATAGTGATCTTTTTCTATGATACGAAGCGGACGGGGCTCGAACCCGCGACCCCCAGCGTGACAGGCTGGTGCTCTAACCAAACTGAGCTACCGCTCCTTTCAGTATCGAACCGATCGTTTGGTGATCCTTCCTCTGGGGAAGCTCTCCTTGTGGGAGGGGTGCGGACACATTATAGAGATTTTTGAACAGCATTGCAAGTACTTTTTTGGTAAAAATGCATTTTATTTTCCCTTCTTGTGAATAAAATGTTGGTATTTAATTTTATATTTAGATTAAAAAATAGTGCGATCTCGCTTTAGAGTTGCGATAGCTGCGATTTTGATTTAAAATAAGCCCATGCCGTGCGTCCGAAGCGTACGCTTTGACCCTTTAACATCCCCTTTATATGAAAATGATCCTCCCCCTGAGCCTCTGTGCAACGTGCTGCGCGTTGCTTGCCGCTTGTTCCAAACTCGAGACTGCTCCCGAGGGGCAGCGCGCCGCCACCCCTCCTAGCGGCTCCACTGATGGCCTCAAGCCGTGGAATGCTCCCACGCAGCAGGAGGCCGAGGCTATGCTCGGGCCCCTCGGCACGCCGCGTCGCTAGTCGGCATGCGCGTGTCGCGATGCGGTGCTCTGGGGCTGGGGCGGGCTGGTCTTTGCTCCGAGTGCGTGTTTTTCATCTCATGGGAGGGACTGCCCTTCCGTGGGATTTTTGTTTGGTCAGGATGTGAGCTTCGCGCAGATGGGGCAGGGGGACTTGCAGCCGCGGGCGGGGCAGTACTCGCGCCCCCAGAGGACGATGGCGAGGTGGAGAAAGCCCCAGTCCTCTCGGGCAAAGCATTTTTTCAGATCAGCCTCCACCTGCTCGACGCTAGTCCCGCGGCTCAGCTTCCAGCGGCGCGCGAGTCGGTAGATGTGTGTATCGACGGGGAAGGCGGGGTGGCCAAAGGCCTGATTCATGACGACGGAGGCAGTCTTGTGTCCCACGCCCGCGAGTGCCTCCAGATCGGCGAAGTTGTCAGGCACCTCGCCGCCGTGTCGCTCGACGAGCTGCTGGCTCATCGTGACGAGGCGCGCCGCCTTCCCTTTCGCAAGGCCGCAGGTCTTGATGAGTGACTCGATGTGGGCGGGGTCTTGCGCGGCCATCGTGGTGGCGTCGGGGGCGAGGGCAAAGAGGGTAGGGGTGACGATGTTCACGCGCTTGTCGGTGCACTGGGCGGAGAGGGCGACAGCGACGAGCAGGGTGAAGGCGTCGCGGTGGTCGAGTGGCACCTCGGGGGCGGGGTAGGCGAGGCGGAGCTCTCTGTGAATAATTTCGGCGCGTTGGTTACGAGTCATCGCCGATATGTAGCGTAGATTGAAGGTTTCGTCAATGCCTGTACCTGTCATAGTTATGAGGAGTATGGGAGCAAGATTGCGATACTTTTTTTTTCGTTTTGGAAGATCTTTCTTGCGTTCACGTGAAAATCTGCTTAAATAGTCAAAGCAATTTTGCTCTTTTAGAACATTTTATTATTATGAAAGCAACACTCACACGCTCCCTCGTTCGTGCGGCGGTCCTTGCGATTCCCGCTGTCTACTCCCTTGCCGCTACTGCATCCGCTCAGGCTGCTGAAGGCGGTGCTCAAAAGAAGTCCATGCTGGACAAATGGGTCATTGACGGTGGCTGGACCATGATCCCGCTCGTCATCCTTTTTGCCATCACCATCTTCCTCGTTGTTTTCTGTCTGATGGCGTTGAAGCGTGACCGCTTCTGTCCCGAGGCTATGCGCCTTGAGCTCATCGGTCTGATGAGTGAGTGTCGCGTCCAGTCCGCCATCCATCTCGCCACTGAGAGCCCTACCTACCTCGGTCGTCTCGTCGCCTACGCTCTTCCCAACATTGATGCGAACCGCCCCGAAGACCTCGGCAAGGACTCCATCGAAGACTCCATCGCCGACTTTACCACCAATGAGCGCACCGTCACGATGAAGTACATCGACATGCTCGCCCTCATCGGTCAGATCGCTCCCTCGATCGGTCTCTTCGGTACGGTGCAGGGGATGATCGGTGCTTTCGCCGTTCTCTCCAACACGGGGCAGGCGAATCCTACTGAGCTCGCTGGCTCGATCTCCGTGGCACTTCTGACCACCTTCTGGGGTCTGATCGTCTCCATCATCGCCATCCCTGCCTTCTTCTTCCTCAAGAAGATCGCTCAGGCTCGCGAAGCAGAGTGCGTGAACACCATCAGCGAAATGGTCAATACCTCCATCAACGTCATCAACGCAGAAGCCCAGCTCGCCCGCATCCCTGAAGGTCTCGGTGAAGATCCTCAGTACATCGAAGACGAGCAATAATCTCGCTGCATTCCCTCTAGAGCCCCCTGCTCTTCCGATAATAATAAATGCTTATAAAGCCTGCTCGGCCTCTACGTGAGGGGGCAGGCTTTATTCCACCCCCACCTCCACCCCCTCCTCAGATTTTATGTCAAAAAAGAAGAACATGCGTGGGAGCGATGAAGTCGACGGAAGCGTCGACATGTCGCCCATGATTGACTGCTGCTTCTTGCTGCTGATCTTCTTCGTCGTGAATGCGACGGCGATCACCGTAGCAAAGGACCAGAATGTGAGCATGCCCAGTGCTGTCTCCAGCTCCGATCTCAAGGACGCCAAGGGCTGCATCGTGGTCAATATCTTCAAGGATACCAAGAAGATGACAGGCGAGCAGCTCACGGAGTTCCAGACCACCTATCCAGCCCCTGACACACGCTGGAGTGCCGCGGACTCTGCGGGCAAGACCACGGGCTACACCTCCGCTCAGGAGTCCGAGCTCACCGACTTTATCCGCAAGGAAAAGGAGCGCTACGAAGCCGCCGGCATGGAGCCCGCCATGATTCGCCTCTACCTGCGTGGTGATGTGAATGCCTCTTGGGACCGCAGCGCGACAGCCATCCGCTGTGCTGCAGCCGCTGGAGTCAGCAACATCGTCTTTGGTACGCTCCCCACCTAATAGGGCTAGCCGTACAATCCCCCTCCTCAATTTAATCATTCCCCCTCCTTTCTCACTATGGCAAGACATAGAAAACGCACGACAGAAGATCAGGCCGATCCCGCGATGGATATCTCCTCGATGATTGACTGCTGCTTCCTGCTCCTCATCTACTTCCTCGTCGCCACGACGCTCGTCAGCGAGAAGAAGCTCGACATCTCCGTCCCAGGGCAGAGCTCCAGCACCAGCAGCACGCCTCCTCCGCTCGATCCTGGTAGGATCAATGTGAATGCGCAGGGCTCCGTCTTCTGGAATGACGACCAGCAGGTCGGACAGGCCTTTGCCCCCGATCTCAAGGTAGGCACTCCCGCCTACGCCGAGCAACGCCGCATGGAGCAGCTGGTCAACAATCTCAAGCAGCTCAAAGACCAGGCCACCGCTGCTGGTGTCCCCCCCATCGTCCTGCTCTCGGGTCACGCCGAGGCTCCCCATCAGCGCATTGTTGATGTCATGGCCGCGCTCGCCGAGGCTGGTATCAACTCGGTGGGTCTGAGCACCACGACAGAATAAGTCATTGACCTTATCACGGTGAGAGGGTAGAGTGTGTTGTAGAGTAGTTGCGAAGCTCTCACTCACCCTCTGCCCTCTTTTCATTCTCCCTCTTTTCCTTTACGATATTCCTCCCCCGTCCACGATATTTGATATGAATAACATGAATAAATTCCTCACGCTTTTTGCCCTCAGTGCCGTTGTGGCACCCGAGATCAGCCACGCGATCAACCCCACCAAGAATTACGCTCAGATCACCAGCTTGCTAGGCAAGGGCCAAGCCGCTGCCGCCCTCAAGGTCTGTAAAGACAGTATCGCCTTCCTTGAGAATCCCAAGTCGCGCGTAGGTGCCCAGTTCAAGTACCTGCTCCCCTTCTTCTACTGGGAGCTGGCGCGTGTGAATGAGGCACTGGGCGACTACAAGGCTGCGGGTGTAGCCTATGACAAGATCATCAATGACAAGCGCTTCCGCGACAAAGCTATGATTGATGCGGCGAAGAAGAATCCGGGCAAGGAGCTCGACTACACGCCCTTCTTCACCATGTCCATGTTCAAGCGTGGCTACAACAGCTACCGTGAGGCTGCTGGTACCGAGAAGAAAGCAGGCAATCCCAAGCTCTATCCCCAAGCCATTGAGCAGCTCGAGAAGTACTACGAAATGCTCAAGGCAGGCCGCGTCTCCCCTGCGGAGAAGAAGCTCAAGCTCGAAAGCCAGATCTGCCTCCTGCTGCTCCAGTCGGCCATCCTCCAGCCCGAGCCCAACTTTGAGCAAGCTACCAAGTACCTCGACGAGAGCCGCAAGTCACGCAATCGCGTCCCCGATGAGATGATCATCGGAGCTCTCAACACCATCGCGACGGTCGCCAAGAAGAATCCCCAATACATCGCATGGCTCGACAAGATCATCAGTGCCGCTCCTGAGAACTACGACTTTGGCGTCCTGCGCGGCGGTCGCTATGCGAATGTCTACCTCAAGCAAGGAGCCGACGCTGCCAGCGTCATACCCAAGCTGCTCAAGGATGGCAAGGCAGAAGAAGCCATCGGTGGCGCGCGCAGTGCCATGGCGCTCTTCTCCCTGCTCCCTGACTCACGTCTCGCCCTCGAAGAGCTCGGCTCGCAGGTCGACTACATGGCCAAGACGAGCTCACCCCGTCTCCCCGATCAGGCATGGGGAGCAGTCTTTATCCCCGCGCATCAGGTCAAGGTGCTCGATATGTTCAAGGGCTTGGCACGTGACAACATGAATCTCGAGTCCATGAGCTTGCTGGTGACAGGTCAGATTGCCAATACCTTCGAATCCCGCCGCCTCGCCAAGGCTGCCTTCCAAGTCGTCACCGACCACTATCCGAAGTACTCCACCAAGGGGGCTGATGGCAAGCTCACCTCCTTCCATGAGAAGAACCTCCTTCAGCTCATGGGTCTGCACAACGCGCTCGGCGAGATCGCCCAAGCCTCCGTCATCGAAAAGGGGCTAGGCAATTCCGCAGGAGGCGCCATCACCAAGGATGACAAGAACAACCTACTCGTCGGCCGTATCCAGCGTCTACTCACCGAGGGTGACTACGAGGGTGTGCTCACCAATGCCGATGAGCTTGAGCGTGGATTTGAGAGCGACAAGGCGCATAAGAACTACACCATCGCGCTCTTCTTCCGCCTCGCCGCCCTCTTCAAGCTCCAGCGCTATGAAGACATCGTGAAGCACGGCGAGCCCTTCCTCAAGGCAGAGTTCTCCGGTGGCAAGCTCGACGCTCAATTCGAGACACAGGCTCTCTTCTACGTCATGGATGCCTACAACAAACTCGGTGCTGCCGATCGTAAGAACTACGACCGCGCCATTGAGCTCGCAGGCGAATACATCAAGAAGTACCCCACGCTCGACCTCACGCAGAACAGCGGACTCGCCGCGCATATCTACTACGGAGCACTTGATTCCTACATGAAGCGCGCCGGCTACCGCGAGGGAGAAGACCGCGCACGCGACCTCCAAGAAGCCTATGAGAACTGCATGGTCATCGCCAAGAACTGGCCAGAGCACCTCCTCGCACCCATCTCCAACCTCCTTGCGGGTAATATCCTCATCAATGGCGAGGACGACAAGCGCAAGGTCGAGGGTATTACACTGCTCGATGCCGCTGCCAAGGCTGGCCTCGCCCGAGGGGATGCCAGCAGCAAGGGCATTGCCTCCAATGCTCTCTACTGGCTCGTCTCCTACTCCCCTGAGATCCCCATGCCCAAGGAAACGCCCGCCAAGGCTGAGAAGCGCATCGCGGACTACTACGATACCTACTGGACACAGGCTGATCAGGCAGGAGACCCCTACGCACTGCTCATGGGCTACCTGAGCATGAAGAAGGCAGCCGAGGGCAGTGATGATGCAGCCTTCACCGCGGCGTCCGATCGCATGCAAAAGCTCTTTGCCCGCGAATCCGCGCAGACCCTCAAGACAGGCAAGGCGAATGCTGATCTGCAAAACACCTTCCCCAGCTATGTCGACCTCTACTTCGACACCATGAAGAAGAAGGGCAAGGACCTTAGCTACGAGGACAAGCTCGCCTTCCATCGCAACTTCCCCGGCATCGACGCCAAGGACAAGGCGATGCGCGCCATCATCGACATCAATGCGATTGGCCTGATGAACACGCAGCTTGAGTCGCTCTCCCCTGAGGACGCAGGTGCACTGGCTACCCAGCAGGAGGCTATCTCCAAGGCCTTCCGCGAGATGCTGCGCGACTACAAGCCCGCCGACCTCTCGCCCTTCGGCAGCGTCGAGCTGGGCAACTACCTCGTCGCCTACGTACGCGCTCTTCCAGAGTCCCGCCAATCCGACCGCGTCGAGGCTGTCGCCTACTTTGACCGCGCCATCAATGGTGAGGATCCCAGCATGCGCGGAGCCGCTCTGCTCGGCAAGGCCAATGCGCTCGCGCTAGGCACAGACTCCAAGGTACGCGAGGGTGCGAAGCCGCTCTTTGAGCAGGTCATCGCCCTCCAAGACCCCGATCTCAGCCCAGGAGCACTGCTCGGTCTGACACGCCTGCAAATGGCACAGCAAGACTACGCTGGTGCGATCGCCTCGGGTACAGAGTATGCCAAGTCTCGCTCCAACAACGACGACAGACTTGAGATGCTCATGCTGCTCGGCGAGGCCTATGCCAAGTCGGGTGACGACCGCAATGCGCTGCTCACCTACATGAATCTCTCCAATCAGAATCGCTCACGCGTCAGCTACTCTGCTCCCGCCTGTGTCGCCATGATGGAGATCCTCTGGAAGCGCAACAACCCCTCCACGGGTGACCGCCTCGATGGCAACTTCAAGGCCTCCGACCGCTGGACGGCATGGAGCATGGGTCAGGACTATGTCAACTGGATCACCAAGGGTGGCATCGAGAGCAAGATGACCCCTGCCGACCGCGACAAGTACCGCGCCGTCTCCCGCGCCGTGGATCAGTACAAGTCCGACTCTGCCGTGCAGAAGGAAGACACCGAAAAGCGTGAGTTCGAGCGCGCTATCAAGGAAAATAACTAATGGGGACTTCTAACTTCTCGTCATTCTCAATAATCTAATCTGAAAATTCACGTCACGAGGCAGCTTTTGAGTGCTTCATCTCAAAAGCTGCTCTCGCGAGAAAATAGAACCTCCCTCATCATCCCTCCCTCCCCACACATGAACGTCGTAACAACCCTCAGCATCGCCCTCCTCGGGCTCACCAGCCTCACAGGTCTCGCCTCCGCGCAGACAGCCTCTGTGCCGCCCTCCAAGGTCAACGCCCTCGTCCAGCTCAAGAAAGGCAAGGCTGCGCGCATCGCTATCAACAGTGCGAGCGGTGCCTCTGGCTTTATCTACACCCAGTCGGGACGAGCGATGCAGGCCAATCTCAAGGACTGCAACCTCTTTATGTTTGAGACACCCAGCGATCTCGTCAGTGCTCTGACCAAGTACCGCTCAGGTGACCTCAAGGCGGCACGTACCAGCCTCGGCAATGTCAAGAAGAAGTACAGCGCGACCCTAGGGCTTCCCAATGACCCCGCAGGTCAGGCTGCCTACTACGAGCTGCTCGCCGCCATCCGTCTCCAAGACTGGGCGTCGGTCAAGAGCCTCGCCGCGAACTACCCCAAGGCTGCGGCCAAGAGTGATCGCAAGAAGCTCCTGCTGCGCGTCGCCTCCCTCATGGGCGAGCTCACCAGCCCAGGGGCTGCCCTCCAAGGCAAGATCGAAAGCCTCCTTAAGGACAAGAATCTCGTGCGCAGCATGGATCTCGAGTACTACGGATTCCTGCGCTACGCGCTCGCTCAGAGCATCATCGCCCAGCTGCCCCCCGCAGCGGTCAAAGGCTCATCCCTGAGTGGTGACGATGCCACCAAGGCGATCAAGGCTGTCGACCTGCTCTGCGAAGCCGTCGTCTGCCAGCATGGCGCGAATCGTGACTTTGCCGTGGATGCCCTCGTCCAAGCCTCCAAGCTCCTCTGGAGTCTGAAGGATGTGCATGCCTACCTCGTCGACATTGGTCTCAATGTCGAGATGAATGAAGGCGTCTGGAAGAAGGCTCCCGTGAATTTCCGCGAAGCGGTTACCCTCGCCTTCATGGCGAAGACACTCGCTGATAGCCCTCTCAAGGACAATGACCTTGAGAAGATCGTACGCTACTACTTCGGCCCTGCGAAAGAGACGCTGGCGAAGAACTAAGCCCCTGCGATCTCATCCTCACCTTGCAGAGAGCCCGATTCGTCGAATCGGGCTCTCTGTCTTATTTCATCTATATTTCTGTAAATCATCATGTTTGACATGCTAGTACGCCTCTACGAGCTCCCCGAGCTCGCCCCCCTGTGCGCATCGCTCGCGGAGCAGGGCATCACCCTACGCGCGGCGCGCCCCTACGAGCGTCATATCGTCGCAGGCTGGGTAGGCGAGCACTTCAGCCCCAAGTGGGTGAGTGAGTGCAAGATCGCCTTCTCTCGCGAGCCTCTCAGCTGCTTTATCGCCACGCGTGAGAAGCGCATCCTCGGCTTTGCCTGCTGTGATGTCACAGCGCGCGGCTTTCTCGGTCCTATGGGGGTAGACCCCAATGAGCGCACGTCGGGCATAGGAAAGGCCCTTCTCGTGGCAGCCTTGAGCTCTCTGCGTGACCGAGGCCATGCCTATGGCATCATCGGCGGCGTAGGGCCTGCTGATTTTTACGCGCGCACCGTCGGTGCGACCCCTATTGAGCGCTCCACCCCCGGTATCTACCAAGACATTCTCCCCGATTAACTCAGATTCACTCATCACATTCATATGAAAAACATCCTCACACTCCTCTCCTTCTCCATCACCAGCCTCCTTGCTAGTGCTGCAGAGCCCCAGATCCTCGATCAAGTCCCCCCCACCGATGCGGGGCGCGGCCTCATCCGCGTCAACGCCAAGGACATACGCCACTACGGCGGTCATGTTGGTCAGGGCGGCACGCTGCCCTACATCATCTCCAAGGATGGGGGCAAGACATGGCAGAGCAAGACCGCAGGCGATGGCTTCCCCAAGAAGTGGGGCGGCATCGCCAAAGAAGCCGCCGCCATCGTCTACCTCCCCCAGAATAAGAAATACATGATGATCCAGCCCATAGGCGGGCATATTTTCATGTCCGATGACATCGACGGCGCGTGGTACGCCAGTGCCGCCGATGGCAAGGCCTATATCCAAGCCGCCGAATGGCAAAAGGATAGAAGCAAGCTCTACAACGTCCCCCGAAGCTGGATCTTCCGCAATCCCCTTGAGCTGAGCAATGGCAGCATCATCATCCCCATGCACACCGCCTCCGCGGGGACGAGGTTCATCATCTCCAAGGACGGAGGCAAGTCATGGACGACCTCCAAGGACGCGATCTCTGTCCCCGCCTTCCAAGAGGAGGGCATCGACCTAGGAGGTCGCTGGCGCAATGGTGGCGTGGAGTGCACCGTCGTGGAGCTGAAGAACAAGCAGCTCTACGCGCTCGTGCGCACCGATAGCAACATGAGCTATGAGTCCTACTCCAAGGACGGGGGCAACACCTGGTCCAAGCCCGCGCCCTCGCCCTTCTACGGCTCGCTCATCATGTCCACGCTGGGGCGCCTCAAGAATGGCAAGCTCATCTGCCTCTGGACCAATACGGCACCCCTCCCCGAGCTCGCGCACGGGAAGGGCACGCGCTGGGAGGACGTCTTCACCGCGCGTGGGGCGTTGCATGTCGCGCTCTCCGATGATGAGGGCAAGAGCTGGTATGGCTACCGCGAGGTTATCATCGATCCGCTGCGCAATACGGAGGACTTTGCCACGAAGGGCGGCGACCATGACCGCAGCAGCCATCAGTCCGAGTTCATCGAGCTGGATGAGAATCGCCTCCTCGTCACCTCGGGGCAGCATCCGAAGCATACCAAGATGATCATCATCGATCAGGACTGGATCGCGGAGAAGGGGCGCAAGACCGACTTTGCCAAGGATGGGCTGGAGGATATCACGACGCATGTCTTCATCCCCAAGATCCACCGCGTGCAGTACAACCGCAAGCAAGGAGCCGAGATCACCACGAGCCCCGCGGGCAAGGCCAAGGCAGGTGTGAAGTTTGGCATCCTGAATGATCCCGATCTCACCGCGACCAATCCCGCAGCAGACTACCGTCGCGGCGGCATCGCGTGGAACTTCCCCCTCAGCCATGCGGGCGAGGTCTCCTTTAGCCTCAAATTCCCCGAGGGGAGCAATGGCTTCTACGTCTCACTGACCGATCGCCAGTTCAACGCCTGTGACCCCTCCACGCCGGAGCGAGCCATCTTTTCGCTGAAGCTCGCCCCTGGGGAAAAGCTGGGGAAGGGTACCTTCAAGGCCGATACCGCCTACCGCGTCAGGCTGCGCTTTGAGGGCAATGAATGTGCCGTCTACATCAACAAGGGCAAGAAGCCTGCCACCGTGCTGCGCGCCAAGAACAGCCCCAAGGTAGGCATCAGCTACCTCCACCTTCTTGCCGCCGAGGATGACGATGTCTCCAAGGGCACAGCCAGCGAGCAGGGGAGCAAGTATTACCAGATCAAGGTCAAGGGCAAGACTCATGAAAAGAGCACTGTCGTGGGCGACTTGAGCATGCAGCAGCTTTGATGCTCGCTCATGACAAGAGCTGCCCTCTCGGGCAGCTCTTGTCATGCTGGATAATATCCTTTACTGAAAAGTCCCAAGAGGGTATTATTGCAAGGGGTTGCAAGGAATGGAGGCAAAAGCTAATCGCGAACTGGCGGGGTGAATCGAGTCCTCTGTGTGGTATTTTACTCTCTTTGCTTGAGTGTTTTGCGCTGCTGTTGTTTGTTGATCCTCATTTAATCTAGCGTTTATTTACAGATGGACTTTACCAGTATTATTTTTTGGGGGACACTTCTGCCCGCCTTGCTCCTCTTTCTCATCGCGAACAGGTTTTTGGATACAAGATCTCAATGGCGTCAAAACACGCATAAGCTCTTCATACTCGCGCTCAGTCTTCTTCTTCTAGGCTTGACCAGCTGGCCGACTCTGATCATATTTGTGCTCGTGCTCTGCCTCACGTGGCTGCTGTGCAAGTGGGGGCTCAGGCTGAGCACGAGGGGCAAGAAATGGCTCATTGCCTTGAGTATACCTGTGATTCTGAGCCCGCTGCTTTATTATAAGTACGCTCACTTTGTGCTCACTCAGGTCTCGGATCAGCCGTGGGATACCTTCGAGAATCTGATTATACCGGTGGGGATTTCCTTCTACAGTTTTCAGTTGGTGGGTTTTTGTGTGGATACCTTGCTGCGGCAGTTGCCCATGCCGCGCTTCTTGGATTATCTGAACTTTGGAGCCTTTTTCCCGCAGATTGTCGCAGGGCCTATCGAGCGTCGCGAGAGCCTGCTACCGCAGCTGGAGACGCTGGATCTGCGCTTGAAATCTCAAAATTTCAACCTAGGCTATCGCTATATCATTCTCGGTCTCTTCTTCAAGATGGTGCTTGCCGACAATATTGCCCCTGCGATTTTACCCACTTATGCCGAGGGGTCGGCGCTCATGATTTGGTACCACAATATCCTCTTTAGTCTGCGCATTTATTTTGATTTTTGCGGCTATGGGCTTACGGCTTGGGGGATAGCGACTTGCTTGGGGATTAAGCTGATGATGAATTTCTGGAGTCCGTATACGGCGGGCAATATCACGGAGTTTTGGCGCAGGTGGCATATCTCGCTCACCTCGTGGTTTCGCGATTATATCTACTTTAATCTCGGTGGCAGTCGGACGCGCTTTTGGGCGCTTAATATTCTCATTGTCTTTTCTGTCTCGGGGCTTTGGCATGGGGCGAATTGGACATTTATCATCTGGGGGGCTCTCGCGGGGATAGGGATGATTATCCACCGTCTGTATAGCAAGGCTGGCTGGAAGATGCCTTCCTTTCTTGGCTATATGCTCACGATGCTTACGATGGCCTTTATCTGGATGTTTTTTTACACGCCTAGCCTCGCGGTCTGTCTGCAAAAGATAGAGGTGCTTTTGACATGGAATGCCTATGCCCCGAGTAAGCTCAACTCCGTGCTAACGAACTTTACCTACTTGCGCGACCTCTTAGCCGCGAGTCTGGTTGTCGTGGTCTCGGGGGGGGTTATTTTATGCGAATACATTTCTTTGAGAAAGTACAATAATCCTTATTCCCTTCTTGTTTCTACCCCCGCAGTGCTGCTCATGATCGTCCTGATTGTTTTTCTCACGACGGTTCGTGAGAACTCCTTTATTTACTTTAATTTTTAGTTTTTTATGAGAAAGATAGCTTTGGCTTCTCTGTTGGTGCTCTTTTTGAGTCTTATTGGTGGGTTATATTTTGAGCGGTATTTTGTTTTTATTTATAAGAATTATGGGGCTGAGAAAGAGGTCTACAAGAATTGGTCGTCGTACTTGAGAGAGACCCATCCTCATGTCTATGTGACGGCAGGGGGATCATCGCTGCGCGTGGGCTTGCAGCCTCATTTATTGTTGGATGAGTATGATGTGCCTGTCGTTGTTCCTAATGGGAATGCGGGCTATGGTAGTGCTGCGAATGTGGCTATTTGCTGGCCTTTTGTCCGTGAGGGGGATACATTTGTCCTCGCGCTTGAGCCGCAGCTCCTCTTTGCATCTCCTTATCCTGCTCCAACAAAGGGGTTGAAAATGATGCGTCGGGCATTGGGGATTGAGTATTTTGCGCAAGATTTTCTCCCCTTGACTTGGGATCATTTGCGACGTACGCATCAGTGCAGTGCTCATGATGTTTCTGTCTTTATTGCTCGTTTGTTTTATCCGTCCTCGACTCCTACGGAGCCTAGAGCATCGCAGGATGCTTCTCTGAGACCTGATTCTGGCTGGACAGAAGGGAAGGTGATCAATCATCATCTGAGTCCCGAAGACTCGGGCGTGCTGGCGATTGACCCCCAAGTTATCGAGCTTTATAAGGAAGTCCAAGCCCAAGCAGCGGAGAAAAATGTGAGAGTCATCGCTCTGCTGCCTTGTATCTATGGCACTGAAAAATACCGCAATGAGCTGCCCAAGCTCGCGCTAGAATTGACGAAAATGGGCATTCCTGTGGTCAAGGATCCTGAGTTTGGGGTGATGGGGGATGGAGCCTTGTTTTCTGATACAACCTACCATCCCAACGCGCGGGGGTCAGAGATCTATACGCGCCGCGTCGGTGAGGCTCTGAGCAAGCAGCAGTTTTGGACGGTGGCCGAGCTGGAGGCTCTCATCGAGCCTGCCGAGCAAGCGAAGCCTTGAGTGACGTACTAGCGTGAGAGGTAGCGCGTGAGTCGCTGGGCGCAGCGACCGAGGAGGCGGTAGGAGAGCGCGCGGCTCAGGGCGTTGGTCATGCGCCCCCATTTTCTGTAAAAGAGGTTGAAGGCGAGGTAGGGCAGGATCTGGCGGGGGCTGCGTGGCAGGCGTCGCCAGATGTTTTTGTAGCTGTAGAGCTCCTTGTAGATCCAGAGGTAGCCCTCGCGGAGCTGCTCGGGGGTCATGCCCGTGGGGGAGTAGACGACGTGGGCTGTGTTGTAGAGGCTCAGATCGCCGCTGAGGAGACGCCCCTGCTCCTTCATGCGCTCGTAGAGAGCCGTGCCAGGGTAGGGGGTCAGGATGTGGCTTGTCACCGTCTCGATGCGGTGGGCGACGATCCAGTCTAGCGTCTGGGCAAAGGTCTCGGGCGTGTCGCTGTCGAGGCCAAAGACAAAGCTCGCGTTGATCATGATGCCTCGGCTGTGCAGCGCCTCGACGAGCTGGCTGTACTTTTCCGTCGCATTCTGTACCTTGTGCACGCTGGCGAGGGAGTCGGGCTGGATGCTCTCAAAGCCGATGAAGAGGCTCTGGCAGCCGCAGTCGCGCATCTCATCGAGCAGCTCGGGCATCTCGGCAATATTGGCGGAGACGGCCGCATTCCACTTCAACCGCAGGGGCTTCATCGCGCGGAGCAGCTCGCGCGTGTAGGCGGGCATTCCGATGAAATTGTCGTCGATGAACATCACGTGCCTCATGCCCGCCGCGCGTATGTCGCGCAGCACATCCGCAATGGGGCGCGTGACAAAGCGGTGGGCGCGCGAGCTGTTGTAGCAGAAGTCACAGAGAAAGGGGCAGCCGCGGCTCGCATGGATGATATTGCAGTAGAGGTAGTCCTGCTGCTCGATGCGCGCGTAGGCGGGCGAGACTATGTCCTCGGGGCGTAGGGCGCGAGTGGCTCGGTAGACGGGCTGCAAGCTGCCCTTCTGCGCGTCCTCGACGAGGCGCGGCCAGGTCAGCTCGGCTGCTCCGAGGCAGAGCACGTCAAAGGCGTCTGCGGGCACGTAGTGCGTCGCCGTGCTGATGTGAATGCCCCCAGCGACGACGGCTATCCCCTTGGCGCGAAAGCGCGCGGCTATCGCGATGGCACGCGGCAGCGTGTCCACCGTGACGCTGATACCGACGAGATCGATGCCCTCTCTCTGCCAGTTGATCGCGCGTATGTTTTCATTCTCGATGATGATCTCGTGCTGCTCGCCGAGGAGCTGGGCGATGGTGTAGAGCCCGAGGGGCGGGGACATGCGATTCTTGAGATCGGTGTCCATGGGGCGCATGCTCATCTGGGGCTGGATGAGTAGGATCTTGAGAGGGCGATTCATCCTGATTATTTTACATAGAAGACAGCCCGTGTCCATGAAAAACAAAACCGCCCTCGCCGTGTGTGGCGGCGAGGGCGGCTGGGGTTACTGATGATGACTAGGTGTGTTGTGGATTAGTTCTTGCAGTCTTGAGCCATCTTGATGTACTTCTGCGCTTGCTCGGGGTTCTTGTCGCAGGCGGCGCAGCCGTGCATATGCATGTGGGCGAGTGCCATGCAGGCTCCCTTGTGTCCGGCGGCAGCGGCTTTTTCGAGGCCAGCTTTGGCCTTGGTAGCCATTTCCTTGGACATGGCGGGGTCGTCCTTCATGGGGGTCTCTTGACCATCGCTGGTGAGGTAGGCGACGGTGTACTGGGCGATGGGATCGCCATTGGCAGCCTCGACGGTGAGAGTGTCGATGTTGAGCCATTCGGCATCGGCTGCACTGATTTTGCCGTCAGCGGCGACCATGGGCTTGCTGCATGTGCCAGCAGGGCATTGGAGGGCGGCTGTGGGGGTAGGTGTCTTGCTGTGGTCAGCTCCGCAATCAGCGAAAGCATTGAATCCAAGCAGGGCAACGGCGGCGGTCAGGTATGATGTAGCGTTCATAGGCACTCAGTATGCCGAGAAGGGAGCATTCTTTCAAACTAACTCTCTAGCTGTTTAAAAGCTCTCTATCAGCTGATCACGCAGCAGTATTCACAAGCCCTTAAAAATAGTTGAAAGAAAATTCAAAATTGATATTGACATCTGCCTTAAAAAGGGCTACATTAGCCCCGCTTCAATGTCCCCGTGAGGGACTCGCAAGCTTCACGCTTCTGTAGCTCAGGGGTAGAGCGCATCCTTGG
>CAYJOV010000044.1:0-10924 GCA_964371905.1 uncultured Akkermansia sp.
ATAGGCATGCATCGTAGGCGTAGCTTCCACCACAGGCACAGCTTCCACCACAGGCGCAGCTTCCACCACAGGCACAGCTTCCACCACAGGCGCAGCTTCCACCACAGGCACAGCTTCCACCACGGAGGCGACTTTCACTTGCACGCTGGGATACGCAACATCAGGCAATCGCGTCGTCGCAATAGGGGTCTCGGGCAGCTCCGCGCCTTGCAGCGCGCGCACGATATCACTGATATTCGCCTCCGCGAGACAATGCACCGACTGAATAAGCCCCATCTCAAGATGCAAGCGCTTATTATTACTCCAGCGCAAACGCTCCTCTGTAACTGCGAGCAGCTCCATCACACGTATCAGCTTGTCCGCAGGAGTGCGCTCCATGAGCTGCTCCAAGGTAGCGAGCCAAGCCTCGGGGATAGAATGCACCGCATGCTCTGACACCACCTTGCGCACCAGTAGCTCACGGACAGCCCCCATCAGCTCATGGAGTAGCTGCCCCATATCACTACCCGACTCCGCCACCTCATGCACGAGATGCAAGAGGCTGGGGAGCTGGCGATCTAATAAATAACTCAGCGCGCGCGCCACCGTCTCGCGATTCGTCACGCCAAAGACATCATTGACATGCTGCTCTACAATCTGAGTGCCGCAAAAAGAAACCAGCTGATCGAGCATCGACTGCGCATCGCGCATCCCCCCGTCAGCCACACGCGCGATAGCCATCGCGGCCTCTGGGCTCAGAGAGACTCCCTCCTCTGCTGCAATATACACGAGATGCGAGGCAATCACATCCGCAGGGATGGGGCGTAGGTCAAAGCGCTGGCAGCGCGAGAGAATCGTCGGTAAAATCTTGTGAGGCTCCGTCGTCGCAAAGATAAACTTCACATGCGAAGGCGGCTCCTCAAGCGTCTTGAGCAGCGCGTTGAAAGACTCCTTGGTGAGCATGTGCACCTCATCAATATAGATGATGCGAAACTGCCCCTGCGTCGGGCGAAACTGCGCATTATCCCGCAGCTCCCGTATATGGTCAATCCCGCGATTCGACGCGCCGTCAATCTCGAGGACATCGAGGCTGCGCCCCTCTGCAATCTCTAGGCAGGTCGGCTCATCGGGGTCGAAGTCCACGCGCGGCCCTCCTGTGCAGTTGAGAGCCTTGGCAAAGATACGCGCGGTGGATGTCTTGCCTGTGCCGCGCGGACCGACAAAGAGGTAGGCGTGCGCGAGGCGATTCTGCTCAATAGCATTGCACAGTGTCTGGATGACATGATCCTGCCCCAGCACGTCTTTAAAGCTGCGGGGGCGGTACTTTCTCGCAAAAACCTGATAACTCACGTTGTGATTCTAGCTTATCGTACCCCCGCAGCGCAAGGAATTTTTTACATGCTCTGCACGCGAGCGAGCTTAGGGGAGCTCCACCGTGACAGGAATCACGCTGATCTCGATAGGCTGATTTGCCTCGTAGGTATCGCGTCCGAGTACGACTGTGCCTTCTGAGTTTGTGTAGAATGTGTCGTACTCCGCTGTACTCTGCAAGACGCCTTCTCGCGTTTCGAAGTTGATGTTGAATAGGATGGGCTCGCCTGCGATGGAGGGGTTGCCGCCTGGCTCGCCAAAGACTGCAGAGATCAGATCAAAATCGCTTGCATCGTCAGTATTGAGTAATGTGAGTGAAAGTGTTGCCAGTGTAGGGATGCCGTCGGGTTGCTGCTGCTCATCTGTCGCATAAATCATGGAGACAGGAAAGACCTCCCCATCCACATTGATGCTGCCCGTGAGCAAGACCTGATTGGAGGCTGTAGGGATGCCGCTCGGTCCTGCACCGTCCGAGCTCACGAAGAAGAAACGCCCAAAGTCGTTGCGTACAAGGAATCGATCGCGCGCAGAAGAAAAGTCCGAGAGTGTCATGACGCCTGCCGCATTTTCCTCCTCAGGGGCTGAAGAGCTGCAAGAGCTGAGTGTGCCCATGGTGGAAGAGGCGAGGATAAGAAGACCGCAGTAAGTGAATATTTTTTTAAACATGGAAAGAATGATAAAAGCTATGTGAAAGACTCACCCCGTTGTCTGCCCTCTGCTGCCCCCGTAGTAAGGTAGGTGTAGCCGATACAGCGAATAAGAGATGTGTGATTATTATCTATCTATTTTTGCCTCCTAAGTCAAGAAAAATGTGACATGGGAAGAAATATCATGAACGAATGAATTTCACTTGATTAAAAAGGCTTTTTTTCTTGACTAGGTAGATGAGTATTGTATGATTGCATGCATAGACAAAACTGCTATGAACGGACTACAACGCACAACTTTTTCCCTCATCGCCACGCTGCCTCTCCTATCTCTCCCCTTGATACTTACAGGCTGTGGTGACTCTTCCTCCGATACGACTGAGGTCGTTGAGGAGCGCATTTGGACGCTGACGGCGGATGATTTTGCCACGGGGGACTATGCGCTCAATCTGAGCTCTGTGCATGGACCTCCTATCGAGCTTGTTCCAGAGGAGGGCGGTACTCAGGGTGTTATGCGTGTAGATGGGGTGAGTACGCCTGTGAGTTTCTTTTACGCTCCTATGACGGAGGTTAATGAGGAGGTACCCTCATCGGCTGTATTAGAGATGCGCTTCAACGATCCTGCTTCGGGCTCTGTTAATCAAGTGCTCGCGGCTTTGGGTGTGACGCTTTTGCTAGAAGATGGTAGTCTGCCAGAAGATGTAGTTGATGGTGGTGTCGCTGAGCCCGTGCCTCTGCCTGAGGGCTCAAGTATAGAGTTTTTATTGAAATTCACGCCCTTTACATCAGTTCAAGCCGTGGTTACAGCTATGCCTAGTGTTGAGCTTGAGAATGTGTATGCGGATTGGCCTGCCTTTGATGACGTTACTGAGGAAAACGAGCTACTCAGCTCATGGGTCTTGCTCGATATGCTGCGCACCGATTTTACCATTACCAAACAATAAAGTAATCGCCCCCTGCCTCATATGAAAATATATAAAAAAATAGCACTGTGTACTCTCACGAGTCTGCTCGCTCTCTCCCCTTTGCTCATCTTGCAAGGCTGCTCATCTGGTACCGCTGAGGAAGAAGCAGACGCAAGCTTCGACGGGGTGATGACGGTGGAGAATTTTGCAAGCTTGTCCAAGTCCTTTCAGGTTTTGTCGACAGGTCTCGTCAATATCGTGCCTCAGACCCTCATTACGCCTAGGGATCAGATCACAGATTTCGTCGAGGTCTTTGGCTACATACAGGCTCAAACCACCGAGGGCGATGCAACTCCTGTGCAGGTGCTGATGACTTATACGACATCGGGACAGGCAACGCCTGATTCTCCCCCATCGAATGGTGTGCTCAGTGTGAGTTTTTCCTCCTCAACGGGGCAGAACAACGATTCGATCATCAGAGCTCTAGGTTTTCGCGAGGTGTCTCAAGGACATGTTTTATCTGACCTAGAGTTCGACTTCAACTTTATTGTCAGCTCCGTCGATATCGCAGGAGCGGGCGGTGATGGTGGTACGATTTTCCCTGGTGATGGCGGAACGACGGAAGACACGACCTACGAAGAGAAAATCTATAATCGTGTCTTTACAGTCACGCGTAGCACATTCTAATCCTATTAACCGCATTCCTTTCTTTATATGAAATTATACTTAAGCGCTTTTTCTATCTTCTTGGCTCTAGCCACAGCCCCTCTCTTTGTGAGCTCTTGCTCCAACTCCGAGGAGGAAGAGGTAGTGACGTCTTTGGGGGTCACCGCCAGCGAGTTTGCCAGCGGTTCTGTGATCATGGATGTACGCGCGGCCAAATCGCTCATCATTCGTCCTGTATCCTCACCCGAGGAGGTCGATGAGTTTGCCATGCGCGCTACAGGTGTCTTTGGTTCGCTTGATGCGGGCTCTGAGAGCTTCCCTGTGAACTTTACCTACGAGGCCGAGGGTGATATCTTGACGACAGGAATCGTGTCTGCGACCATCAAGGTCTCGCTTGTAGGCGTTGAGTACGTTCAGAATACGACGCTGCTTGAGGCATTTGGAGCTCCTCTAGACGGACGCTTTCTCAGTGCTATCTTCTATGTCAACTACCTCTCACAGACAATCACGGGTGAGTCGCGCGTGCAGCAGCCCGTCAGTCTTGACCCAGACGGTCTCGGTGCTGGTGTGATTATTACTGGTGTATTACAACCCCAGACCTCCACTCTCAATAATATTCAATTCTTCTTCCGTGAGGTTACGGAGTAAGATGATTCCTTTTCTCTATTCTCTCCCAATCACTATGATGAAACAACGATTGATTTCTTCCTTATGCATAGGCAGCTTGATGCTAGGCAGCGTTTTGACCTTTAGCTCTTGCAATTCTGACTCAAGTAGCGAAGATGACGAAACAACGCTAGAATCAAGACCTCTCGTCGTCACCGAGGCTGAGTTTGCGGCCGCACGCTACAAGTACAGCTTTGTCACCCAGGGTGGCCAGCTCATTAACCTCACTCCTATACACGGGGGCATTATCGGGGGAGATCTCCCTGCAACCATGGAGGTAGTAGGTACTGGGGTGAGCACTCCCGTACAAATATCATACCAACTCACTGATTCTTTTCTTGATCCCGAGGAGGAAGGGACGATCATTGAGGGAATTATCGTCATCGAGTTTGAAGATCTTACCGATACGTCTCTTGCTTTTTTCAAAGCGCTTGGCGTGACGATAGAGGTTGAAGAACTCCCTGTAGGCTCAGCTATGGCGATTAATCTTCTCTTTCTCAACCCCGATGGCAAGGAAGGGCATAGTGCCTCGCAGACATTCGGCGAGCTCGCCACTGTCCCTGCTTCGTGGACGACAGATCAAGGCTCTCTCGTAGAAAACGGCGAGCTCACGCTTTGGATTGAGGGCTCCATGCTGCAAGGGGGCTATATCATCGAACGCAATCTTTAACCAACTATCTTGTCTTTTATGAAAATATTTTCTAAAATAGCTCTCATTCTATCACTCTGTGCCCTCCCGCTGGTCTCGCTCACAGCCTGCTCAGGCACAGGAGAAGATGAGGAAAGTGAAACTGTCGTGACGGAGGAAGCCTTTAGCACAGGAAGATCCAATTTCGTCGTCTATGGACCTACGACCTTCCAAATTGTCCCCACATTCGCCTACGGTAGCTCAGCGGAAACTGGTAACAACCTGATCACAGAAGGTGAGCTCCTTGTAGGTGAAACCGCTGTGCCTGTTTACTATGTCTACGATACAATTGGTGACCCTGAGAATCCTACTCAGGCGAATTTGAGAGTGACGCTCTATGACGCTGAGGCGTATGCATCTAATACGGATCTGCTCAACGGTCTGGGCATCCCCTCGACGACGACCATTACTTATGTACAAATCGTCTACGATTTTGTGTCTCAGAACTGCGATGTCATCACGTCTGGTATACAGACACGCTCGGTCAACAATGTGGCGGAAGATGTCATTGTCAACATCGCCCATAGGGATACGCCTTTCCGTATTGTAGGACCCAGCTCATTTTAATGAACTATTAGATTTTTGAATGTATGAAATTTCCAGCTATTACAAAACTATCACTCGCTCTCCTCTTGGGGGTCATGCCTCTTGCCTGCACTTCTGGTGGTGATGAAGAAACAGAAGAAAGCACTGACCCCTTTGCTAATATCGAGTGGCCTGACTCCCTCGTGCCTTCTGATGCAGTGGGGGGGGATACAACGTTGGTCATCGGCGATGGTAGTGACGTGCCCGTCATTCCCTACCCTCATGGATACTTTGACTCAGGTCCTGGTACCTCTGAGTTTATCTTTGAAGGAGGGAGCACGGGCGGTGTCGTCACGGTAACTGGTCTGCCACTCTTTATCAGCGAAGCTGATATGGGGGTTCGCATCGTGCCTCTGGAGCACGAGGTACGTGAGGGTACGAGTACATGGACAGCTCCCCCTGTGGAGAAGAATGTCATGGGTCCCTTTACCTTAGAATTCGCCAATAGGCCTATCGATGCCTTTCTCGATGGCAATGGGATTCTTCAAATCATACCACGTGATCGTATTGACCGTATCTATCGCTACTCCGATGTGATTCTTCAATTCTCCTCACGCACCATTGAAGGGGACAACTATGTGTATCAAGGCGTGTTCTTGAGCGGTATCTTTGGCATTACGGCGGGTGGTTCCTATGGGGACACGCGACTAGATACAGATGGTGATGATACGTGGGTTACATTTCCGCTCACGGGGCGTCGCTTTGTGTACACGGCCCCCATCCCTGCTGATCCCGTAGAGCCTGTAGATCCCGTAGAGCCTGTTGATCCTGCAGACCCCGCAGATCCGGCACCCTAAGGTCATTTGACTCAGCTTTTTTACACCTCCTTCGCTAGCGCGTAAGGGGGTGTTTTTTTATTGTAAGGTGGGCGATAGGGACTTGACCTCAGAGAGTTCAGCGACTATACTATTTCATATGTTTACATCGTCGATGAAGAAGCGTCGCGCCTTGGCTCTACTCAGCATAGCTACCACACTCACAGCTCTCTCCTTTGCGCAGACGGAGTCAGCCGATCCCTTCCTCGATGCCATCGCAGAGGATGATAAAAAGCGTGCCGCAGAAAAGCAAGAGACCGCAAAGGACAAAAAGATTGCCGATGCCCTCAAGCCCAAAGAGACTGCCAACGAAGATCTGCCCGAGATTGTGCAACCGGGCTTTACCGATATGCTCGAGCTTGAGCGCATACTCGCGGGTAATACTGGCATTCTCTTTGACGAGCTCAGCTACGAGGGCAAGAAAATCACGCGCGTCAACGTACGCTTTCGCAGCTCGCGCCGTCATGTCCCCACGCAGCGACTCCTCGATCTCATCTCGCTGAAGGCGGGCATGCGCTACTCGGGTACACGTGCTAATGCCGACCTGGAGCGCCTCATTGAGGAAGGGCTCATCGCTGGTGATGCGCGCCTTGAGCTCTACCCCGAGGGATCGGGCGTGCGCGTCGTCTTCAACGTAGGCACGACGAACCTCGTCGGCGGCATTGGCTTTATCGGCAACAGGATGTTTGACCAATACGAGCTGCGTGACGAGACGAAGCTCAAGTCAGGCCGCATGGTAAACGACAAGGACCTCGCCACCGCGCGTGAAGGGCTGCTCAAGTACTATCATGAAGCCCGCTACCCCAAAGCTCAGATTTCTTGGGAAGAGCGACGCACCAGTGCAGCTGACTACCGTGATATTGTCTTTAAGGTCTATGAAGGACCACGCGGTGAGGTCGTGGATATTAAGTTCAAGGGTAATCGCCAATTTGATGGCGAGCAACTGCGACAGGTCATGAAGACGCAGGAAAAGGGCTTGCTTTACTTCTTTACGAACTCAGGTCGCTACAGCGAGGAACAGCTCGAGGACGACCTTGAGGCACTCGTGAAGCATTACCGCAACTTCGGCTATCTGCGCGCACGCGTTGCTGATGTGAAGTATTATAACGTCGGCACACCTTCTCATGAAAAGCTTCGCATGGTCGTCACCATTGACGAGGGACCACGCTATCGCGTGCGCCGCGTCTCCTTTGCTGGTAATACTGTCTTTAACCACCAACAGCTTGAGCCTGCACTCAGCATGATCAACGGCGATATCTACTCGCTCAAGAAGGTCGCTGATGACGTGAAGCTCGTACGCTCCTACTACGGTGCGAAGGGCTATGCCGATGCGCGCGTGCGTCCTGATGTACGCGAATCGGGCGTTGACAGCTCGGGCATGCGCTACATTGACATCACCTACAGACTCGAAGAGGGACGTCCCTACCGCGTCGGACGTGTCAACGTGCGCGGCAATACCAAGACACGTCCTCACGTCATCATGCGTGAGCTGCCCCTCAAGTCGGGTGAGCCTCTCAACTCGGTCGACTTGGAGACGGCGAATCGTCGCCTGCGCAATCTGGGCTACTTCGAGAGTGTGACCGTCTCTCAGACAGCCTCGGTCACGCCAGGCTACCGCGATGTGAATATCTCGGTGGCGGAGCGACGCACGGGGGATCTGCGCTTCGGTGTCTCCTTCTCTACGGATTCGAGTGTCGCGCTTTTTGCCAACGTCACGCAGTCAAACTTTGACATACGTGGTCTCACCAATGGGGTCTTCGTCGGCGGCGGTCAGCGTCTGACCCTCTCGGCCAATATTGGTACGGAGTATCAGACAGTCTCTCTCTTCTTGCTTGAGCCATGGTTCTTGGATCGCAAGCTCGCCTTTGGAAATGAGGTTTTCTTTAATAGCTCTGATTTCCTGAGTGACTACTACTCGCAAAAGAGCTTTGGCTACGCCACCTCGCTGCGCCGCGCGCTCAGCGATCTCGCCTCCGTCAAGCTTGAGTACCGCATTGAGCAGTATGAGCTCGACCCTACGGGTGATGCTCCTCCCTATTTTGTAGAAAATTCAGGTAGCTTCACACGCAGCCACTTGGAGCTCTCTTACAAGTACGACACGCGTGACGCTGTCATCCTGCCTCGCAAGGGCGGTCACTTTGAGGCTCTTATCGGCTATAGTGGTCCCGGTAGTACGGTGGAGACCTACAATATGGGGCTCTCGGGGTCGTATTACTACAATAGCTTCTGGGATAGTATTTTTAGTGTGAAGTTTGGCATGAAGACGGTTGACACCGTCAGCAGCAGCGATACGGTGCCTATCTTTGAGAGTGGCTTCTTGGGTGGACCTCATGATCTGCGTGGCTTCCGCTTCCGCGATGTGGGTCTTGTCGATCCTGCCCTTGCGGGTGATGAGACGATGGGCGGCAATAGCTCCTTCTTTGCTCAATTCGAAGTCACCTTCCCCATCATCGACAGTCTGCGCCTTGCCGCCTTCTTTGACGCGGGCTTTGTGCATGCCAATAGCTTTGACTTTGCACCCGAGCTCTGGGCTGCCGACGTGGGTATTGGTATTCGTCTCAATCTTCCTATGGGACCGCTCGCCGCTGACTTTGCCTTCCCTGTTGCTAGCGACAATGCTATTGACGATGGGGCGCAGTTCCAGTTCTACGCGGACTACGAGTACTAGTATCCCGCTCATCTCATCAAAAAGCCCTGTGATACTACAGGGCTTTTTGGAGAGATGACACAGAGGCTTGGGATGTGTGAGATCTTTTTTATTGCAATCTTGATGCCCCTTGGCTAGAATGTCTTCTGTTGGATAGGTTTTCACACATGCCGTCCAAGCATCGTTTTATACATACTCATGACACGCAAGTTTTATTACGACACGGGAGAGGAGAAAATAGGTCCTGTTACGGGTCAAGACCTTGTACGTCTGCTCCAGCAGGGCGAGATCCAAGAGGATACATGGGTGCGTCGCGCTGAGTCTTCCACATGGCGACAGCTTGCCAATGTCGATCTGCGTGAGGAGGAAAAGCGTGAAAAAACGCGCAATCTTTGGAGTACTCTATGGGCGAGCTTGCCACCGGGTGCTATCGTGGGCTTGATCTGCCTGCTGATTTTCGTCATTGCCGCTGTCTTTTTCATCGGTAGTCTGGTGGTGAATTTCTTCCCCTACATCATTGCGATCTTTGCGGTGTGGATGCTCTATCGCGTGATACGCTGATTTGCGTGAGAGCTACGCTGTCCGCGTGATTGGGATTGCATCTTTTTAGTTTTATTGCTAATCTGATGATGAGCCATATGTCGTCTACTCCTCCTTTCCTGCCTTTACCCCACGAGCTCGAATCACGCGAGATTATGCGTCAGCTCGCGCGATCGAGTCGCTATCTTGCTGAGCTCAAGGGGGCAGCCGTGAAGATACCCAGTGAATCCATCTTGATCGAAGCGCTGACCCTGATGGAGGCGAAGGATAGCTCGGAGGTGGAGAATATTGTCACGACGCATGACGAGCTGCATATGGCGCGGCTGGGCTTTCATGATGATTTCCTTTCCTCTGCGACCAAGGAGGTACTTGATTACAAGGAGGCTATTATGTATGGTTTCCGAGCGTTGAGTCCGCATGCGATCATTAGTAATTCTTTGATTATTGACATTCAGAAGATCATTTTGAAGAAGACGGCAGGATTCCGCCGTCTACCTGGTACGATGCTCAAGGATCAGCGCGGAGCCGTGGTGTATATGCCTCCTCAAGATCATCAGGTGATTGAGGACTTGATGGAGAATCTGGTGTGCTTTATCAACGATGAGCGTTTCTGTGAGCTCGATCCGTTGATCAAAATGGCGATTTTGCACCATCAGTTTGAGAGTATTCATCCCTTCTATGATGGCAATGGGCGGACGGGGCGTATCTTGTGTATTCTTTATCTTGTAGCGCAGGGGCTGCTGGATCTGCCAATTTTGTATTTGAGTCGTTATATTACGCAGAATAAGGCGGAGTATTATAGACTCTTGCAGGCTGTGCGCGATGCTGAGGACAAGGAGCAGGCGTGGCAGCAGTGGATTCTCTACATGCTGCGTGGGGTGGAGGAGACATCAAAGGCGAGCTTGACTCTCGTGGAGAGGATAGCTGAGTTGATGCAAGACTTTAAATTCAAGGTGCGTCCTGTGCTGGGTAGGCAGTATAGTCATGAGCTGCTTAATCATTTGTTTAGCCATCCCTATACGAAGATCGCCCATGTGGAATCCGCACTCGGTGTAGGACGCCAGACGGCGACGAAGCGCTTGGAGGATCTCGTGCAGCTGGGGGTCTTGGAGAAGCAGAGGAAGGGGCGTTTTAATTATTATATCAATACTGCTCTGCATGGTCTCTTCTTGAGCTTCCGTGAGCAGGAGGACGGGGAGGATATTGCTTCTATTTTTTCCGATTCACCGCTCTTCTAGTTCTCTGAGCACCTTAAGGCATACTCGTGACGTGTATGCAAAAAGGCGTTTTCCTATACATGTCCTCCGTGACGTGTATACAAAAAGGCGTTTTCCTGTACATGTGCCCCGTGACGTGTATGCAAAAAGGCGTTTTCCTATACATGTCCTCCGTGACGTGTATACAAAAAGGCGTTT
>CAYJOV010000044.1:11024-16172 GCA_964371905.1 uncultured Akkermansia sp.
GAGCTATGCTGTCGTTTTATTACTTGCTCTGAGGGGAGAGTTCTTTGAGCTGGTCGCGTAGGTATGCCGCGAGTTCAAAGTCGAGGCGAGCTGCGGCTTCGCGCATTTCTTTCTCGAGACGCTTCGCACGTGCGGCCTTGTCCTCGTAGGTCTCATCGTCACCTTCTGCGGCGATGAGTCCATCGTCCTCCTCATCGTCAGGCGTATAGAGGCGCAGCGTGCCTTGATCGGCTCGCTTCACCGAGTGGGGGGTGATGCCATGCTCTTCGTTGTATTGTTGCTGAATGTCTCGGCGGCGGTCAGACTCGCGGATGAGGGCGCGGATGGATTCGGTCATCACATCGCAGAAGAGCACACAGGTACCCTCCTCATGGCGGGCGGCGCGTCCCGCCGTCTGCACGAGGCTGGTCTCATTGCGCAGAAAGCCTTCTTTGTCCGCATCGAGGATGCAGACAAGTGACACCTCGGGGAGATCCAGCCCCTCGCGGAGGAGATTGATCCCCACGAGGATATCCACCGCCCCCGAGCGTAGCTTGCGCAGGATCTCGACGCGCTGGATGGCATCGACATCGGCATGGATGTACTCGACACGCAAATCAAGCTTGCGCAGGTAGTCGGTGAGGTCTTCCGCGGTGCGCTTGGTGAGCGTCGTGACGAGAATGCGCTGCCCCTTCTCGACGCGCTCATGGCAGAGCTCAATGGTGCGGTCGATCTGCCCTGCGAGGGGCTCAGTGATAATGGTGGGCTCAAGCAGCCCTGTGGGGCGTATGAGCTGCTCGACGATGAGCGGGATACCGATGCGCTCGGGGTGAAAGTGCTCGATGGGGCTCGATGAGGGATGGGGCGGGACGCGCAGCTCATCGAGACGGTGGTAGAAGACACCGCGGAAGCCCTCGGGAGCTTCCTTGATGGCGCGGCTTGCTTTTTCACTGCGTGCGTGCGTGTTGCCACGCTTTGACTTGAGCACAGGGATCATGCTCTTGTTGCCCGCGATACAGTTCACGTATTCGAAGGCCGCGGGAGTCGCGCTGACGTAGATGAGCTGATCCTGCTTGCTCATGAACTCGGCGAATCGCAGCGGGCGATTGTCCAGCGCGGAGGGGAGGCGGAAGCCATGCTCGATGAGATTCTTCTTGCGTGAGCGGTCGCCCTCAAACATACCGCCTATCTGCGGCACGGTCACGTGGGACTCATCAATGATGGTGAGTCTATCCGTAGGGAAGTAGTCTTGGAGGGTGGAGGGCATGCTATTGGGAGCTCGTCCTGAGAGGTGGCGCGAGTAGTTCTCAATCCCCTTGCAGAAGCCGATTTCGTGGATGAGCTCCAGATCGTACTCCGTGCGCATCTTGAGGCGTTGCGCCTCGATGAGCTTGTTCTCACGCTCAAAATAGGCGACGCGCTCGCGCAGCTCCTCGCGTATCGCATGCAGCGCGGGTGTGCGCTTTTCTGCGCTACTCACGTACTGCTTGACGGGGAAGAAGAGGTAGCTCTCCAGCCGCTCGCGCACGCGCCCCGTCTGCGCGTCAATCAGCGAGATCTCTTCAATCTCGTCGCCAAAAAACTCGACGCGAATCGCCTCCCCATCACTCTGCGCGGGATAGATATCGACAATATCCCCGCGCACGCGAAAGCACGCGCGCTTGAAGTCATAATCATTACGCTCAAAGAGCAGCTCAATGAGACGCGAGAGCATCGCATCGCGGTCCATCATATCCCCACGGTGGATCGAGAGCGTGAGCTCACGGTAGTCCTCGGGCAGCCCCAGACCGTAGATGCAGGAGACCGAGGCGACCACGATGACATCACGGCGCAGCAGCAGCGAGCGCATCGCATTGAGGCAGAGTCGATCGATCTCCTCATTGATCGCGCTGTCCTTCTCGATGTAGGTATCAGAGCTTGCGATGTAGGCCTCAGGCTGGTAGTAGTCAAAGTAGGAGACAAAGTACTCCACCGCATTGTGGGGGAAGAATCCCTTGAGCTCCGAGTAGAGCTGGGCGGCGAGCGTCTTGTTGTGCGAGAGCACGAGCACGGGTCTATCCTGCGCGGCGATGACATTGGCCATGGTGAAGGTCTTGCCACTGCCGGTGACCCCCATGAGGCATTGATGCTTGTTGCCCGCATCGAGGGATTTGAGCAGCTTGGCGATGGCCTGCTGCTGATCCCCCGAGGGGGTGTAGTCGGAGACGAGTTGGAAGAGGGACATGGGGTGGGGGAGGGGATGAAGAAAAAAAGTTTGCGCTTGCGCTCAGTTGTGAATTGACAGTCTAGCCCTGCTACGGCATCATAGACGTGACTATGTATATTCCTACTCAAAAAGAACGTTACAGCAGCGTGGCGAATCTGACCCTGCTGCTCTGCATCATCGCACCGAGCTGCTTTGTCGCATGGATCTATACGGGGATGGGATTTGGAGGGATCATGACAGCCTTCTCCTGGCCACTGGCGGTGCTCTTTCAGGCTCTATTCGGCAGCATGGGAGCGGGGATGATGATGTCCTCCGTGCTCCAGCTCGTCGCCTACATGCTGCTGCGTCGCAGCAAGCTGACACCCAAGAGAAAGCTGACTATCGCTATCATCTGGGGGATGGGCAGCGCACTCGTCGTACGCGTCCTCATCGCCTACCAGCTCTATCAGGCCGTTGTCCGTGCGGGCTTGGAGGGACAGTAAAGAGGACATTGCCCCTTCATCGCTCAGTCCATGACGACGGAGACAGGGCAGTGATCTGACCCCATGATATCGGGGTGAATACGCGCCTCACGCAGGCGAGGCAGCAGGCTCTCCGAGAGCCCAAAGTAGTCAATACGCCAGCCCACATTGCGCGCACGCGCACCCCCTCTGTAGCTCCACCAGCTGTAAGCGGCGGTAGTCTCGGGGTAGAAGTGGCGGAAGCTATCGACAAAGCCGCTCTCCAGTAGCTTGCTAAAGCCCGCGCGCTCCTCATCGGAGAAGCCCGCGCTAAAGTGATTCGCCGCGGGACGCGCGAGGTCGATCTCCTCATGCGCCACATTGAGATCGCCGCAGAAGACGACAGGCTTCTTCTCTTGGAGGCCGAGAAGGTACTGGCGGAAGGCCTCATCCCAGATCTGACGGTAGGGGAGGCGCAGCAGCTCGTTCTTCGAATTGGGGGTGTAGCAATTCACCAAGTAAAAATCCTCGAACTCCATGGTCGCCACGCGCCCCTCATCATCATGCTCCTCAATGCCAATGCCCGTGCTCATCGAAAGCGGCTCATGGCGCGAGAGAATGAGCACGCCCGAGTAGCCAGCGCGCTGTGCGGGATTCCACAGGGCATGAGGCCAAGCTGCGATCCAGTCACTGGATACCTGAGCGGGGCGAGCCTTGATCTCTTGGAGACAGAGGACATCGGGAGCGAGTGCGTCCATATCCTCAATAAAGTTTTTTGCGAGTACTGCTCGCAGCCCATTGACATTCCAGCTGACAAGTTTCATAGGAATGATGCTAGCCTATGTGTGCACTATTGTCAAGCGAGCAGACGCCGCGCAGACACGAATGAGTCACGCAAGAGAGAGTGTTTGACAAGGAAAACAATCTTTAGTACAACATAAGAATGAACGCACAGAAAATACTCTTTGTCTGTCTGGGCAACATCTGCCGCTCCCCCTCCGCAGAAATCATCCTGCGTCACAAGCTCACCGCCCTCGGCCTCGCTGATAAAGTACATGTCGACTCCAGCGGGACAGCCGCTTACCACTGCGGCAACAAACCCGATGCACGCATGCTCAAAGCATTACTGAAGGCGGGCTACGCCTACGATGGGCATCGTGCCCGCATGTTCACCGCGCGCGACTTCGCCGACTTTGACCTCATCATCCCGCAGGACAACCACAATCTCGAAGATATCCTCTACCTCGCCAGTAGCGATGAGGATCGCGCCAAGGTCATCCCCATGAGCCATTGGTTCACCCCCGAATACGCGGCGCACTTCAAGGTCGTCCCCGACCCCTATTACGGAGGAAGCAAGGGCTTTGACGTGGTCGTTGACCTCCTCGCCACCGCCTGCGACCGCCTCATCGCCGAGCGACTCACCTAGGCTAAGCCCTCGATTCTAAAAAGCCACGCACCGCAGCCGCGATCGTCTCCCGCGCACTGAGAGTCTCAATCCCCCAAGAGGAAAGCCTCTCAGAGCGCATCGCCGAGTGACGTGGACGCTCATCACGCCCGACGAGAAAATCCTCTAGCCTCTGCTGCGCAATCGTGGGGATCTCCGCGATCGCCCCCTGCGCCAGCAGCTCCTCCATCGCCATATGGGCACAATCCCACCACGACAGCGGCGTATCTCCACGCGAGCAGAGGTGCACCACTCCGCGCGCCTCCTCGCGCTCGATGAGAGCCAGAGCGCATCGTGCAATATCGGCCGCCAGCGTCGGCATCGAATACTTGTCCGCCACGGCCGCTAGAGGCTCGTCCGCGAGAGCGCGTGCGCACTGCGCCTCGACAAAGCTTGGCTTCTGAGCATTCCCACAGACCCAAGACACACGGCAGATGAGAGCCTCCTGCCAAGCCTCGAGCACCTGAGCCTCGCCCTCCTCCTTGCTGCCCGCATACATATTAATAGGGCGGCAACGCATCGACTCATCCTTGAAGCCCGCCTTGCGACCATCGAGGACATAGTCCGTCGAGAGGTGGAGAAAGCGCGCGCCCGTATGCTTACACGCGAGAGCCATCGCCGCAGGAGCCATCGCATTCACACGATGGGCACGCACAGGATCATGCCCGCAGCTCTCCACATCACTCATGGCGGCACAATTGATCACCGCGCGGCAGGGCTGCTCCATGACGAATTGCTGCAACCCCTCAAAATCCTCCAAGGGCATCTCCCCATGGCTCGGCGTGATCACCTCGTAGCCACGCTGTCTCGCCTCCTGAACCATCAGCATCCCCGTACGCCCCGAAGCACCAAATATCAGCAAGCTATTCTCTATCGAATTCATGCCAGCATTGTATCAGAGAACGCCGCCGCAGCGCAAAGAAAATAAAATCTAGGCAAAAAAAAATCAGAAATAATCTTGACTTCTCTCCCCACAACGTGTACTATTGCCCCGCAACGCCGGATTAGCTCAGTGGTAGAGCTCCCGATTTGTAATCGGATGGTCATCAGTTCGAATCTGATATCCGGCTTTTGTAAAA
>CAYJOV010000045.1:0-16100 GCA_964371905.1 uncultured Akkermansia sp.
TGTGCCTGTGGTGGAAGCTGTGCCTGTGGTGGAAGCTGTGCCTGTGGTGGAAGCTACGCCTACGATGCATGCCTATGACGAGCCTGTCTCTTTGCGCATGCCTGTTGATGATGCCTTGGATATGCCATTAGGTGGCGGGCATGATGAGATGTTTGGCATGGATTTGAGGCAACCAGAGCCTACCCCTGTTCCCGCGTCTACTCCTCCTCCAGTGATGGAGACTCAGCAAGCCCCTCGTGTAGAGCGTCGTCTCGAGCCTATTGATGATGCGCCGCCCAGTTTTGCCCCCCCTACCCCTACGATGCCTATCATGATGGAGCAGGTCTCCAAGAGGGATCTGGATGAGAGCTTGTGGAGTGAGTGCTTGGAGATTTATGAGCGCCGCTTTCCCTTGCAGTTTGCCATCATGGAGCTAGCTCATTTTGTGGGCTGTGTTCAGGGTGAGATAAGTTTTGCGGTGCATCCCGATAATAGAATGTTGCGCGATGCGCTGCTCGATGCCGACTCTCAGAATGCGCTGCTTGATATTCTCGAGGAGCTCTGTGGACAGCGCTTCCGCGTGCGTGTGCATGCTGATGAGGCTATGCCTCTCCCTCGCGAGGCTGATGTCTCGGAGCGCATGCCGCTGCCCGAGATCGTAGAGGTCGCACCACCGAAGCCAGTGGTCATCCCACCGACAACCCCTGCTGTAGATCCCTCTATCGAGGAGGCGCGTCTGCAGCGTGAGAAGGATTTTTATGAGGATCCACTGATTCTCGATGCTTTAAAGCAGTTCCACGCTCGCATCATTCAGTGACCCTTCACTCCCATTTACAACAACATACATTACCATGAATATACAGAAATTAATGAAGCAGGCTCAGGCCATGCAGGCGAATATGGCACAGGCTCAAGAGGCTCTCGCTGCCAAGGAATTCAGCGCGGAAGCAGCTGGTGGCAAGATCAAGGCTGTCGCGGATGGCACGGGGATGGTTAAGTCGCTCGTGATTGACCCTGCAGTGATTGACGCGGATGATGCGGAATTCCTCTCATCACTCGTACTCAAGGCTGTACAGGATGCGATCAACGGTGCCAAGGAAATGGCCGAGGGCGAGATGCGCAAGGTCACAGGCGGCATGGGTCTTCCTTTCTAAGATTGTTTTTTCTCGCTTGTGTCTCTCCCCATCCTCATTGTTGGTCAGGGGCTCGCTGGCTCATGCCTCGCTTGGCGGCTCATTCGCGCGGGGCAGCGTTGTCTCGTGGTTGATCGACCACTCAGCGAGACAGCCTCACGTGTCGCAGCTGGCTTGGTGAATCCTCTGACGGGTCGCAAGATCAAGCCTGATTGGCGGCAGGAGGAGTGCCTCGCCGAGGCGCATCGCTACTACGCGGAGACGGAGCAGGTGCTCGGTGGTCGCTGGTGGCAGTGTACGGAGGTCTGGCGTGAGCTTCAAGATGAGGATCAGCGCGCTTTCTGGAAACAACGACGCGAGGAGTCGCAGACGGCAGGCTTTGCTGGTCCTCTCTTGCCTTGGCTGCCCACGTGGCGGGGTGAGGGGCTCGCGGCGATCACCTACGGAGCCGCTGTGCTGCATGCCGAGTCGCTGGTGAACGCGCAGCGCGCGTGGCTCATTGAGCAACAATGCTTTGAAGAGGCTGAATTAACGCTTTCTGAAATCGTCGAGCAGCCCGATGGTTCTCTGCGATGGCGGGGGCGCGATTTTCGCGCGGTGGTCTGGTGTGTCGGCTTTGAGACGGCGCAGCTGTTGGACGCGCCGTGGCTGGAGAGTCGTCTCTCGCAGGGCTGTATTCTGGATTTGCGCCTCGTTGATTTTGAGGCTCCTGATGCTATCTTGCATTATGGTCACTGGCTAGTGCGTCAGCACGAAGATGTGTGGCGACTGGGGGCGAGCTATGACTGGCTCTGGGCTCATCCAGGGGATCCCTCTGGGATGGCTGTAGCGGAGCTGCTCCATGGATTCGGCCTACGCTATACGGGTGCGTACGAGCTGCTGAGGGCGCGTGCAGCGGTGCGACCTATCATTCGCTATTCACAGCCTGTGGCGGGTGCTATTCCGCGCCGTGCGGGGCATTACATGCTCGGAGGCTTGGGTAGTCGTGGTTGCACGACGGCTCCTTGGGTGAGTGCGCAGTTGGCTGCCCATCTGATAGAGGGGGCTAGTCTGCCCGAGGATTTGCTGCCTGATGCCTTGCTGCATCGTTTTGAGACAAAGATGGCTCGCCTCGGCGCGCGTGCGTGAGCTCAGAGCGCGCGACTATGCACAACGCGTATAGTATGACATCTCTATTCTTGACGATGCCGATAATTTCTTCAATTTTCTTGATTCACTGTGCTTGCACTTTTAGAATCTAACGGTGAGTTCGGAGCAATTAATGCAAGAGGTCAAATCATGGCTGCGGCGCGAGAAAAAAACAACGGATTGGCTAGGTGAGCAGCTATGCGTCAAAGGGGGCACTGTGCGTGGATGGTTTTCTTATCGCCCTATCCCAGAGCGATATCATGCGCGCTTGCGCGAGCTCATGCAGCAAAAGAATGCATCCAGCACCCCCATGCTCCAGATTGCTTTTCCCGATGAGCTTATGCGAGCCATACGTGATCAAGCATCGCATGAGCAGATTGGACTGCTCATGGGAAAATTCGTCACCTACATCTACCAGCAGGTTTACCGCGCGGCTCAGCACACACAGGGCTACGGTGAGACGGAGGAGGATGCGCTAGAGGCAGCAGAGGATGACTGACTATGAAAAAGGATGCAGCAGATGGGGATCCAGAGATTCTGGATAAGAGCCTCTTTCTTGATCTAGAGGAGATAGGTGATCAGAAGTGGGCAGAGATCCTGCAAGGGCATCAAAATGATCGCCATCACAAATCACCACTCGGCTTGCTCGACTGTCTCTTGCAGGAGCGTCTCGCTGCGAATGATCAGCAGGAGGAGAAGGATGACCCCACGCGCCAGCCGCCCAAGCCTTATGATGAGCTTGAGGAGGATTACCTAGAGGCTGCAGAGGAGCAAGATTAGGCGTCTTTTGCCCTATCAGGAAAGAGACTAAGAATGGCGCGCGCTGCCTTCTGCGCCGCCCCTCCATCTCCTAGCAGGGCGATGGATTCTTGCATGCCGCGTAGGACTTTTTCTCGTGTGTCAGGCTGCATGAGCAGCTCGAGCTCTCGTATGCAATTCTCAGGGGTGAAGTCTTTTTGAATGAGCTCGCAGGTGACGGCTCGATCGACGAGAATGTTGACCATGCCGATGAAGCGTATCTTCAGCAAGAGGCGCGCCATGAGGTAGGTGAGAGCGGGCACTTCGTAGACGAGGACAAAGGGGAGGCGATGCAGGGCGGCCTCAAGTGTCGCCGTACCGCTTGTGACGAGGGCGGCTTGGCACCTGTCCATGAGATTGTGATAGGAGCCTCGCGTGATGTTGATCATATCGGCTGGGGCATTTACCTCGCAGCGCATCTTCTCCATGAGCTGCTCCATCTGTGGGGAGCTCGCGGAGCAGACGAAGCGCCACTCGGGGTGCTGTTGTTGAGCCTTGGCGATGATTTCCATAAAAATGGGGAAGATGCGCTCGACCTCACGACGCCGACTCCCTGGGAAGAGTCCAATGAGATTTTGCTCAAGGAGATCATCGCGCCTCTGAGCTGCGATGTCGTCTACGAGGGGGTGACCAACGAATTCGGTGCGCAGGCCTGCGTCTTCAAAGAGTTTTTTCTCAAAGGGAAAGGTGCAGAGCATGAGATCGAGAGTGGCCGCGAGCTTGGGGATGCGCCCGCGATTCCACGCCCAGACCATGGGGGCGATAAACCAGATAATCTTGGTCTGGGGGCAGTTCTTGCGGACACGCTGGGCGAGGCGTTGGTTGAAGCCTGGGTAGTCGATGAGGATGAGAGCGTCAGGCTTGTCCGCGGCGATGCGAGCACTCATCTCATCGAGGTGACGCTTGAAGTAGCGGATATTTTTGAAGACCTCGACAAAGCCAATGACGGCGGCTTTCTCTGTCCAGTTCTCCACCTGCTCACTCAGCTCATGCATGCGCTCACCACCTAGCCCGTAGAACTCTAGCTGAGGGAGAGCGGCGTGCAGCTGCTCCATGAGCAATGCTCCCTGCTTGTCTCCACTCTTCTCTCCTGCAACGACGTAGAATTTCATACCGCATTCTACGCTATTTGCAACACTATGGCAAGCTCTCGTTGCGAGGGTATGGGCTTTGTCATGATGGCTGCTAGTTGTTATGAGTTGGTCGATATTGATGATAGAAGAATTGGACGCTTTGGCTTCTTGTTATACCCTTAGAGCTCTCTATCTGTTGTAGATCTTACTCATAATAAGCTTATAATTGTATACAAAGCCATGAAGGCTTCATTAATGACATGACAAATTACTTTTCTAGCTACATAACCGCTGCGAGCATTCTATGCCAAGCAGCAATCCCCCTAGCGGCGCAGACAGGAGTCGATAAAACGTTCACCTACGACTCTGCCACGGGAAGCACATGGGATCTGGGTACACTCACACTCGAGGGCAGTACGACGACCCACGAGGGCTACATCGTCGATATAGAGGGCACGGAGTCCGTGCAAAGCATTACGGGAAACATCACCGCGAGTGTAGGCTATCCGGATGATGCGCAAAAATACGATTCATGGGAAGTGGTGCGCATCTCCAATCTACCTACCTCAACAACAAGTTACGACTGGACGCTCAACCTTAATGTCAGCATCACCTCCTTAACAGATGAGCTATCCGATGCGGCTTATGGCATCATCCTACACAATTATGCAGCTGGCGATACGGAGTACAACAAGATTAAGGAAGTGGCAGGCAGCGTTGAAATCTCTGATTACAGAACAGTCCCCTACCCCAGTGCCACCGAGGACACGCAGCCCTCCTCCTATGGCGTGGAGATAGGAGCCTACTACGATGTTGAAACTCTCTCTACCACCGTGACGGCAAGCGACAGTACAGAGGCTGTCGGCTATCAGTTCAACGCGGGAACACGCGTAGGCGTCGATTCGAATGGCGACGCCATAGCGGGTGCAGGAGTGACGGGGAGCATCACAATTACCGATGTGGTGCAAGCCTCAGGTATTCTCTTCATCGGTACGGGAGACGACAACCCCACCGCTGCAGAGCCACTCATTGGCTACATCAGCTCCGATATCAGCATCAAGAGCACGACCACAGCCGTAGAGGCAGCAGTGGGGATATTTGTGAATGGCTCAGGCACGGACAACGAAGTCAAGGGAGCGCTTACAGGGATCTTTAGCGGCTCCATTGATATTGATGTCCTCTACAATGAGACCACGAGCACGACGGTCAACCCCGTTGTTGCGGGCATTCAAATAATCCAACAGGAAGGCTCTGAAGATATAGCGAGCAACATCACCTTTGGCGACGGCGCAAGCATATCATCCTACTATACCCTCTCAGGGGCTAGCGAAAAGACA
This sequence comes from uncultured Akkermansia sp., assembly GCA_964371905.1. GTDB lineage: Bacteria > Verrucomicrobiota > Verrucomicrobiia > Verrucomicrobiales > Akkermansiaceae > Akkermansia. Next base: position 5,449 of record CAYJOV010000045.1, read on the forward strand.
TTGGGCGACGCGGTCAATATCGAGTCGAGCAGCGATGATGGATTTGAAATAAGCACAGAAGAGGATGGTGATAAGGTCACGCTAGAAGGCAACATACGCTCGTACTACAACAGCGATAACGTGCGCCAAATCAATAGTCTATCACTCCTTCAGGGCGACTTCACACTCACGGCAGACACGATTGAGTCTACCTCCTTGAATCTCGGCAGCTACAGCGAAGGCACGATGCGCGATGCCTCCCTCACCCTGACGCAGAGTACAGATATCTCGACCATGGATAGCTTTGCCTTCTATGTACAAGGACAAGAGCAAGGCGCTTACTCACATATCAAAATAGATTCATTCGCGTCGCTGGATGTGACAAATATCAAAACGGTTGACGTCTACCTAGACGACTTATTACTCAGCAAAAGCGCATTCAGCGTGACCATCATCGAGGGACTCACGAAAAATCTCAGCGCAGGCACCCTGCTCAACATCCGATCGAGCACAGGCACGCTCTTATGGCAACTTGATATGAATGAGGGATTTGCCTACTATGCTCCCAGTGAATCGGGAACGGCAAACCTATACGTCAACTACCAGAACAACGGCTTGACAATAGGGCGTCTCATCCCAGAGCCAAGCAGTGCTACGCTCAGCATCATCGCGCTCACGCTACTCATGAAGCGTAGAAACAGGAGAAATTCACGATAAGAATGACAAAAAATTATCAATTGAAAACTATCAGCTCAACCACTGAGATAAATAGCCTTGCACAACATTTCGTATAATAAACAAATAATACGCATCGAATAAAAAAAACGAAAAGAGAAAAAAAATCTTGCAAATTCCTCTCACTTTTGTAGAATGAACTTGCAACGCGGGTATAGCTTAGTGGTAAAGCTCCAGCCTTCCAAGCTGATCATGCGGGTTCGATTCCCGCTACCCGCTTTTTTTGATTTCTGACCACCCCCATTTTCCTTGAAACTATGAAAAGAATACAAACCATATCAATGCTCGCCATGGCCTCACTGACTCTACTATCTGACGTCAGCCTTGCAGGAATGACCGATAGCGAATTTAACCGTGAATTAGCATTACTGCATTCCCGAGCACGTATGGCAGACAAAATTGGTATCGCTGCAATCAGTCAGAGTGTTTTCAAGCTCGTTCAAGACAAACCAGAAGAGCTCAGCAATGTTGTGAGCTCTGTTTTGGCTCAACGCGCGTCATGGACTGATGCCGAGCTTTACTCAATCGTGCGTGCATCACTCATTGCCTACCCTGCGGCCTACAACGAGGTGAAGTCGGCTACCATCAACATGAATTACGAAGTAATGAAGAAGTATGGCCTGAGTGCTGCTACTTTCACGAATCCTTACATTATAGAACTTTGGCAATCCGTGGCGCAGCTTCCCCAAGTAGGGGCAAAGATGTTCAACATCGCCTTCACTCAAATCGGGACCAATGCGGTCGGCTTTGCTCACGCCACAGTCTACCCTCTTGACGTTCTCGACAATCTCATCTACGGCGGCAAGGATATCACAGGCGAAAACCCACCCATCATCCCTGTCGTACCACCAACGAGCAATGGTTTCTAAAATCTTGACCACTTTACACAGAATACTAGCAGCTATGAATAATGGAAAAAAAGTTTTGTTAGCTTCCCTTATAGCAGTTCCCGTTGCACAAGGGTTTACACTATATGACGAAGCCCCCTCTTTAAGCTTGCCTGAAGCGCATGCTTTGCGCTACAGCTTATCAATTTCCGCGGGATACGACACCAACATCAACAATGAAAATTCATCTGAGGACTCCTCCTACACATTAGGTGCCAGTGTATCGGGTTCCTATGCCAAGGTTGAGTCTCTACTGAATGCGAACTACTCGTTCTCCGTAGGGGGAACCTACTACGCCAAAGATGCCGCGAACTCAAATCAGCGCCTGTTTGCTAATATTGACTTCACAGGAAAAGTCAGCTATCAGATCGACTCACGCAACACCGTAGAGGGATCAGCGACAATTTCTTACAAGCCGGACATCGATTACGGAAACCCCATCTCAGCCCCTAACAGTCAAGGCGATGTCCTCTACTGGTCCCTCCACGGCAGCGTATCACGCACACTTAACGGGAGGACAAGCTTTAACTTAGGAATGAATACTAGTGGTGTCAAATACGAGAACAAAGAATATGAGATTGATGATCGTGAATATGCAGGCGTTACAGCTGGGCTCTCGTATGCTTACACTCCTCTGACCTCCCTTTCTTTGAATGCCTCAGGACGTTTTGAATTCCGCACCTACGGCTTTGACTCTGAGAATCTCTACATTAATGCTACTTTAAACTCTCGCTTGTCTCCTGTAACAAGTATATCTTTAAGTACAGGTGTTCAGGGCAAATTCATCGCAAACCAAACGGAATTTTCGCCTAATCTTCGATTCTCGATGAACAACACGCTGTTCAACGGAGACACGATGGCGACCTTCATCTCTTTCGATAACGAGAACGTTGGCACAGCTCGCTTTATCAGCAGTACTAATAGCATAGGTGACTACCTCTCCAACGCGGCTTGGCGCTTCGGTGTAAGCTACAATCGTAAGCTTACGACAAAGCTTTCCGCACGCGCCTCAACTGAGCTTTACTACGCTAAATACAGTGACGGCAATATGAATCTCCCCGACGAGGAGCGCCTCAATATCACGGTACGCGCAAGCCTCGACTATGCCTATTCCTCTAGCGTCTCCTTTGGGCTGAATTATACATTCAACGATGCTAATGCTGATGCGGGCGACTATCAACGCCACAGCATATCTGCGAGTACAAGTTACTCATTCTAAGATACCTCAAGTAACAAACAAGAGGCGAGTCTTTAACAAGGCTTGCCTCTCTTATTACTCCCCTTCTCAATTATATAGAACAATATGTCAGATAATTCCTCTCTAAGCGGACAGAGCAAAGAGTCAGTCCTTCATATACAAGACTACTTGATGATGCTGCGTAATAGATGGAAGGAGGCGATTCTCGTCTTCTTGCTCGTCTTTATCTCTTGTGCCGTGTTGACTCGCATGATGACCCCGATGTATACAACATCAATGCGTTTCGAGATCAAGATGCCTCGCAACCTCATTGATGTTCACGGGGGTGTCAACCCCATCATTACGGAAGCTGCCAGCAGTAGTTCCTATATGCAGACTCAATTTGAGCTACTCGTTACAGAGGAAAATCTCAAAGCGGTTGCGAATCGACTTGGTCTCCCCAAAGAGTGGGGTGTCTCTGACAAAGTCGCGGCTGGACGTCTCAAAAACATGATCGTCGTGCAGCCCATGCGCAGTACGGATCTCATCGATGTCATCGTCACGGGGAGTGATGCACGACTCGTGCAGCGCATTTGCGAGGCAGTTCCACTCGCCTATAAAGAGGTGCGAGAAGCAAAAGAAGAAAACCTCATCAACCGTACCATAGAAGCGCGCTTTGCCCTTATTCGTACTCGTCACGATGAGCTAGAGCGCAAAGCGGATGTTGTGCGTCAGTATATACGATCAGGTAAATACGTCGACAGCGGCATTTGGAGTAAAGGAAATGGTGGAATGTTAGCCGATGGTGACTCGACAGAATCGCGCATGCATGCACTTCAATCACAAAAGAATGCGCTGGAAGCCGAAATCTCGACCAGTGAAGTCCACATCAGTGAGCTCCAAAAGCTCGGAGACGAGGAGCTCCTCGGGTACGTCCGTCGCACGGGTATCCTCTCAGCAGAATCCTACAGCTCCTCTCGCGTACGTGCACTCAGTGAGCAATACAACACCGAGGAAGAGACGCGCAAAACAATGATCATGGAGGGCATAGGAGAGAACCACCCTAAGATACAACTCCTTGACGCTCAGCACAAGTCAACCCAGGACGAGCTCTACACCGAGCTCATTGGTATGCGTGATGCGATGATGAATCAGCTCAATATGAAAAAGGCTGAGCTCGCAGGAGTCGATAAAGAGCTCGCTGTAGAGAAGGAGAAACTTCGCGGCCTCCTCCTTGAGAATCAGAAAACGATGCGCGCATTGCAAGAGTACAATGCAGAAAAAGAACGTTACGACCAGCTCGAGAATGACTACATTGCTGACCGCATCCGTCTGACAGCTCCCCGCGATACAATCGTCATCCACAGCGAGCCGCAGCTCCCAGGAGCGCCAAGCAGCCCGAATTACAAGCTCAATCTCTCCATAGGGGCGGTCGTAGGTCTCATCGCGGGTGTGGTTGTTGCCTTCATCTACAACTACTTTGATACATCCATTAAGACACTTGAAGAAGCAGAGCGTCAGCTTGGTCTCCCCGTGATGGGTGTCATCCCCCAAGATGCAGGACTCTTCCTTGTACAAGGTGGCAACTCACCCGATGCAGAAGCTTATCGAATCTTGCGCACCAACATTGAGCTAAAGAAATCCCTCTTCAAGTCATCCGTCTACTGCGTGGTATCATCCAATGCAGGTGAAGGCAAGACAACGACACTCTGCAACCTTGCCTACGTCTGTGCGCAGAGCGGCTATAGTACGCTCATGATTGACGCTGACTTGCGTCGCCCGCGTCTGGCAAGCTACTCAGAAATCGTCAATGACCGTGGTCTCACCAACTACCTGAGCGAAGATACCGAGCTTAAGGAGGTAATCTTTAAAACCGCACTGCCCAACCTGTACATCCTCCCCTCTGGACCACAGGCAACCGACCCCTCTGGTATGCTCGCATCCTACCGCATGGATAGGCTCCTGCAAGAAGCCGCACGCCGCTTCGACATCGTACTCGTTGACTCACCTCCTATGCTTGGTGTGAGTGACGCCTCCCTCATCGTGAGCAAGGTTGATGCAACACTCGTCGTCTTGCAACCTCGCAAGATGCCCGTCAAGGCACTCCAGCGTACAAAATCTCTCATTGAAGACGCAGGTGGCAAGATCATGGGTCTCGTACTCAACAACGTCGATATCACTGGCGACTCCCAGTACCAGTACTACACGACCTACTACTCGTACTACACCAATGACAACAAGCGCCCCGAGCCTAAACCGCTCACCCAAAAAGCACAGCAGCAGACCTCCGCTAGCAGCAGTGCAAATCCCGCAGCCCTCGCGTCACAAACAAACACAAAGCCCGCAGCGTCTTCACAAGCCAGCGCTCCCAGTGCTACTCAAGATGACGATCAAGATCTCTACTAATTCACCCATCAACACCCCTTGATAGTATCATGTATCGATACCTCCTACTTCTACTAGGCACCCTGAGCCTCGTACTCCACCAAGTACAAGCCCAGAGCTCAGTACCCGACCCCACGGCGAGAAGAGGCGCGGACATCACCGTCACGCTCAACAATATCCCAGCCGAAGACAAGGCAACAATCAACGCCAAATACACCGTCGACAGTCGTGATGGCACGGTAAAGCTCCCCTACCTCAAGTCACGCGTCTATGTCGCGGGCAAGACACAGCGAGAAATTGCCAATCTCATCGAGCAGCTCTACGTCCAGCAAAAAATATACAACCAGCCCATTGTCGCCGTCCAAGTGACTGATACCAACCTCAGTGATGAGCTTACACGCCGCACTGTACAGGTAACAGGCTACGTAGGCAGCAAGCAAAATCTCGCTTACCGTCAAGGCATGACGCTCATCGAGGCACTGATCGCCTGTGGCGATATCACCGATCATGGCTCTCGCAACATACAGGTCACCCGCAAGGGACAGACTCGTACCTACGATTACTTCAGCGCTCGCGATCGCGCCATTGTGCTGCATGCCAATGACTCCATCCATGTCCCCATGCGAGGATTCTGGGAAGGGCGTCCCAAGTCAATCGGACCTTAATCACCACACACTTTCACAAAACTCCTTCTCCCTATCTGGGTGGAGGAGTTTTCTTTTTATCTGAGCCATGTCAACAAAGATCGCAACACCCGCTGCTATGCACGCCCTCATCCTCACAGTCGGTTATGGTGAAGGGCATCGAGCGGCAGCGCGAGCCTTCGCCGAGCATTGGGTCCAGCGAGGCTATAGCAGCACAGTGCGCGATACACTCGCTGAGGCACCCACTGCACGGCTCTATGATTGGAGCTGCGCCTACTATCGCTTTTGCGTGCGCCACGCGCCCCTGCTCTGGGATCTCACCTACCATCACACCGAGTCGACCGATCTCGCGCGAGTCGTGCGCGGCGCCATCTTTCGGCCTACCCTTCGCACGCTCGCGGCAGTGATAGAGCAGGAAAAGCCCGATTTGATCGTCTGCACCTACCCTCTCTATGGATATTTGCTCGACCTCCTGCGTGAGCGTGGTGTCAAGCTTCCCCCCTATCTGATGCTCGTGACGGATGCCATCGCCATGAGTCGCCCGTGGCTGCGCTCTCAAGCCGATCTCTGGTGCGTGCTCGACGAGCACTCTCAGCGCATCGCCCTCGATCGCTATGCCCTACCCGAGACGCGTCTCTGCGTCGCGGCACTCCCCATAGCTCCCAGCTTCGCACCATCACAACACGCACAGACAGAGGACTATTCTATTCTGTACGCAGCGCAAGCCCCCCTCCACCAAGTACGAGACGAGCTCTCCACTCTCCTGACTCACGCTGCGCAATACAGGATCACCATCCTAGGAGGCGCAAAGCACGCGATCATCGAGCGATGGCTAGAAGCCTATTCGCCAGAGCAGCGGCGTTACGTGACACTCATCCAGCACAGCGCGGAAATGGACAGACTCTTTCGCGAGCATCAGCTCTATATTGGCAAAGCGGGGGCAGCCACCGTCTTTGAGGCTTACCAATCAGGACTCCCACTACTCATCAATTTTGCCCTCCCTGGACAGGAGCAAGGCAATCTAGAGCTCATCACACTCGATCGCACAGGTCTCTACGCTGAGGGAGGTGCAGCACTAGGCGCGGCCTTGGATAGACTCTTTCGAGAAGACGGCAAGCTACTCGGCGAGATGCGTGAGCGCATGCTCAGCTCCCCACGGCGAAACGGAGCGCAGCGACTTATTGATTTCATCCTCAATTACTATTCACCTAGCACACATGAATAAGCCCACCACGCTACTCATCGACAACTCCAATACACGAACCAAGTTCATGCTCGCTGCTCAGGGAATTCTCGCCCCTGAGCAGCGCATCATCCCCACCGCCGCCATCTCAGCCCCTCAGCTCGAGCAGCTCCTCGGCTCATGGCACTACGAGCGCGTCCTCATCAGCTCCGTCGTCCCTGAGACACGCTCCATCCTCTGCCGCAGCCTGAGAGCTCCCAAGCACATCCTCGGTGCGCATTCGCAGCTCAACTTTGACCTCAGCCCCTACGCCGGCAAGCACACGTTAGGAGCAGACCGCCTCGCCAATGCCGCAGGACTCATAGCCTACGGGCAGCTGCCAGCTATTGCCGTGGATCTCGGCACAGCGGTCACGTACGAAGTCCTGCAAAAGGATGGACACAAGGCCTACTTTGCAGGCGGACTCATCGCCGCAGGCCTCCAAGTCCTCAGCAAAGCGCTCCATCAAGCAACCGCCCAGCTCCCCGCGGTCGAGACCAGCACGAGCCCTCCCCTCCTCGCACAGGACACGCAAAGCGCCTTGCAAGCGGGTGCATTTTACGGCTACATGGGCATGGTACGCGAGACACTGACTACACTGCAACACCTCTTGGGCGAGCCCGCGCTTGTCGTGCTCACCGGCGGCGATGCGCGCCACGTCCACGCCTACGCGCCCGAGCTAGGGATACGCGATGACCTCCTCACCATGAAAGGGCTTTGCGCCCTTGCCTCCCTTGACAATAGCTATGAGTAGGGCTCAGCCACAGCCGAGCTATCAGACAGACTCAAAGCCTTGATTATGCGGTTTTTTATAGCAAAATAGACAAGGCGGGCAAATTTCGATTGCAATTCACGCGCAGCTTTAGTATAGTGAATCCACTTCTAAACTAGTCACATCATATGACCGACAATATTGAAAGCAAAGTAAAAGAAATCATCGTCGAGCTTCTCGGCGTTGAGGCTGATAAAGTGACCACAGACGCTAAGTTCATCGAAGATCTTGGTGCTGACTCTCTTGACACCGTTGAGCTCGTTATGGCCTTCGAAGATAAGTTTGGTATCGAAGTACCCGACGAAGAAGCTGAAAAGCTCAAGTCCGTAGCTGACGTTGTCGCCTACATCAACAAGAGCCAAGCTTAATTTAGCCTCCTTTCATCTACGGGCGGCTCTTCCAAAAGGAGGAGTCGCCTTTTTCCTGTTCTTTTCTGCCAGCAACATCACCAAGTCACACCATGGACGAGAGCATCATCCAGCGCGCGATCGCAGAGACACGCATCCTCTATGCGCCCTCGCGCCGCATTGAGAGCTTTGGTGACACGATGTTCAACTTTCGCATCCTTACAGAAAGCCTCGATGAGGTGAATGTATGCCATGTGCGCACAGGGCGCATCGAGGCTCTGCGGCCACGGATTTGGCGTCCAGAGCACCTACGAGAGCTTGAATTTGAGGGATTTCAAGAAAACATCGCCCCCTTGCTCGATTGGATGGAAAAGCAGGGAGCCCCCCTCCCCTCGCTCATGCAGTACGGCTTCCAATTCCGCCGCAGCGAGACCACCCAAGAAACCATTCACGAGAGCACCGAGCTGCTCGAAGACCAACTCAGACATGAAGCCCTCCACTCAGGCGACCCCCTCCGCGCCGTCATCGCCGGTCCCGAGGATGCTTGGGAGCACGCCTTGATGGTCTTCATGCTCACCATGATCCAAGAATCCCATGAAATTAATCTATTTGACTTTCATCGCCGCGGTCTACTCTAGCCCGCTGCTTCTGAGCCAAGGTGAGACCTCCCCTTGGCCCCGTCGTCCCGCCGTCCTTGAGCAGGCACGCCTCCTCGCGCGCGACGGCCGCTACGCCGATGCCTGCGACCAGCTTCGCTCAGAGCTCACCCATCATGGGATTGCGGGGCATGAGGTACGCGGTCTCTACAGCGCGCTGATGATGCGCCTCTATATGAATCGCGAGCACCCCAAGGCCTTCGTCTACACCGTCCAGGCTGGCGACCACATCCAGCGCATCGCAGAGAAGACAAACTGCGCTCCGGGGCTACTCATGCTCATCAACGGCATCCTCGACCCCTCCCGCATGCGCGTCGGGCAAAAGCTCGTCGCCATCCCCCTTCAGCTGCGCCTCCTCATCCATGAGCAAGAGTCGGAAATCGCCCTCTGGGACGGCGACACACTGCTCGCCTGCTACCCCATCGAGAGCGTCGAAGGCGGCGTCCTCCCGAGTCAGCTCACACGCGTCGTCAAGCAAGTCGACGCCTACCGCGCGGGCAAAAAGCTCAGCCGCAACGCTGCGTTGAATATCAGCTACAATCGCGTCATTGAAGTCTCCGGTGGCATCTACATCGCAGGCAAGCAAAAGATCAAAGACGCCTTTGCCGTCTACCGCCTCCCGCAGGAGCGGCTCAACGAATGGGCCTTCTTTGTCCTCAAGGACGTCCCCGTGCGCATCATCAGCAAGGGCGAGTACAAACTAGGAGAAGCCCCTCCTGACCAACGACTCAACGCCCCTGCGAGCGTCATACCGAGCTAGGATCAAGCTACTTATCTCTTTCGAGGAGCAATTCCAATAAAGGAACGCACCGAGCGCATCGGTGCCAAGTAACGCCGCGGCGACTTCGTATAGAAAAAGCTCGACCCCCCGCCATCGAGATTCAAGGCAATGCGGGGTTTGAGCACTTGGGCGAACTCATCGCTACTCAGCCAGAGCGCGAGCTCATAGAGCGAGAGCGGGCTTGTCACCCCTATGCACCACTCTCCCTTACCATCACTGGCGATGAAGCTCCGTCTCGCACGCGCCGATGTCCCCAAGCCGCGCACCACACGCCCTCGCTCGATGAGAAAGGGACCAGCCTGCAGTGCCTCACGCATCGTGCTCAGCGGATTGCGCATCTGCTTGCTACGCTCGAGGCATATCGTACTCCCCGTATCATAGAGCAAACCTGACACGGTAAAAGAAGCCCCGCGCGCGAATTGACCTGCCAGCGTACGCCCTCCATGGCGGATAATACCCAGCGGTGGCTTTTCCTCGCCCTTGCCAAAGTAACCTCCATTGATGCCCGCGACACAGTCATACTCCTCCAGCATGGACTCAATATCCCCCTTCCCCTGATCGAGCACGAGCAGGCGCATCTCCGAAGCGGAGAAGCGGTAAAGCTCAATGCTATCGACAAAGAAGAACAAATTGCCATTATCACGCGCGAGACGCTGATAACCAGCATACGCAGGGGCAAACAACATGAGCAGCATCGCGAGCAAAGGGTAGATCATCACACTGATAATAATACAAATACGGGTCGCTATACAAGCACAAAGTCCTCCCCCATGCTCAGAGATACTGCCCGAACACCTCCGAGCAGCCGTAAGCAAGAAAATGCGGCACTCTCGTCATCAATAGCATCGATCACTTCCGTCCTTTCGGAAGAAGAAACGGCTTGAAGACATCATACACTACCCCTGTACATATCCTAGAGGGGGCTTCTATTTTCTCGCGAGGCAATATTTTGAGATGATTTTCGAGCTGCATTTGCTTCGAATTGATGGCTCAGAGTATCCTCTTAGACGAGAATTCGGACAAATTGCATGTCAATTTGAGACCAGAGCCCCCCACGACACCTCGTG
>CAYJOV010000046.1:0-16036 GCA_964371905.1 uncultured Akkermansia sp.
TGGTGAAGGCGGCTTCAAGCCTCGCGGAGAAGGTGGTTTCCGTCCCCGTGGTGAGGGCGGCTTTAAGCCACGCGGTGAAGGTGGATTTAAGCCACGCCGTTTTGAGGACGAATAAATCATAGATTTCCTCAGTCATCCTACTTTACAAGGCGAGAAGCATACGTTATGATGCTTCTCGCTTTTTATTAATCTGATCTATATGAAGAATTTTCTCCTCACCGGTCTGATGCTCGCGCTGTCACAAAGCTCGCTGCTCGACCTCCACGCAGCCCCTCAGGCAGCGCCATCCGTCGACATCAAGCAGCTCGAAGACTCCTTGAAGGAGCTCAAGGCGCAGGCCGAGGCGGGTGAGGCAAATGCCATGCAGCAGCTCAGCCGACGCTACTCCTTCTACGGTCTCCAGGATCAGGCGCGTCAATGGCATGAGCGCTACATGACGCAGCTCCAACAACAAGCCGCCTCGCAGGACTCTAAGAGTATGCTCCAGCTTGCAGGACTCTATCTACGAGGTAGCGAATTCCTCCCCCCTAGTCTTGAGAAGGCACAGCTCTGGCTTGACAATGCCGCCCGTGCAGGTGAACCCTCAGCCGCCTACATACGCGCCGACATCTATGAAAAGGCCGGCGACGCGGCACGCGCCAAGGCGAGCTACCTGCACAGCTACCAGCTCTATGAGCAGCGACTCAAGGAGCAAGTGACGCAAGCAGACGCCCTCTACTGGCTTGCCATCATGGAGCTCCATGGTCAGGGAGTCGAGAAAAATACAGAGAAAGCCCTAGCGCGATTCGAGCAAGCGGCAAAGCTCGGCTATAGCCCCGCCCTCCAGCGTCTCTTTCAGTGCTATGCTACGGGGGTGGACGTGGTGAAGGATCAATCCAAGGCTCTGAGCTACGCGTGCGAGCTCGCTGACAAGCACAACGATGGTGCCATGGCCTTGCTGCTGGCACATGCCTACACCGATGGGGATGGTGTTGAGCGTGATGAAAAGAAGGCCGATCACTACCTTGACCTCGCTTGCAAGGCGCAAGTCCCGCAAGCTTTTACTTACCGAGCGTCGAAGCTGAAGGCTGAGGCGCAGCAGGCGATGGCTCTGCTGCAGCAGGCAGCACAGCTCGGTGATGCCGCAGCGCATGCACAGTTAGGCGAGCGCTACATGCGAGCTGCTCAGTCGGAGCGCTCTGATAGGCGCTATGTCCTGTATGGGTCAGCGGAGAAGCATCTCCACATAGCCGCTGATCTCTACAATGATCCCAAGGCGAGCTACCTGCTCTCGCGCTTCTACAGCGATTATGGCTCTCACCATGATGAGGCGCGCGCCCATTCCTATATCGTCAAGGCGAGTGATCTGGGGGTCAAGGAGGCCATGGCGGAGCGCGGGCTGCTCCACATGCTCCCGCATAGTAATATAGACTGGAATCCTACGCTCGCCTACCAATGGTGGCAGCATGGCAGCAAGCTCGGCGACGCAACGGCGACGCGCTACCTCAATATCTTTCTATATGGTGTCGTCCCAGCAGTGCTCGTCATCTGCTTTATCCTCCCTATTCTGCTGATGCGCCTCCTTCTCTGGCGCAAGAGGAAGGCAGGATCTACTCAACCATAAGCACCCTCGATCAGATCGGAGCAGCTGACAATTTCATCTTTATTGTCGATTAGTTGCTGTAGAGTGATAGAGGTGAAATATTGGCGGGTTACTTCATAGTAGCCCTTCCATAAGGGTAGGGTGATGCACTGCGGGGCTAGGGGGCATTGATTGACCGCACCTGTCATGCAAGAGACTGGTACGAGTGAGCCTTCCATGCATTCGATGATTTCGAGTACATTGTAGTCCTCAGGTCGGCGTGTCAGTTTGTAACCACCCCCTTTTCCTCGAAAACTCATGACGAGCCTTGCTTTGAGCAATGATGCTACGACAACTTCTAGGTAGCGTACGGTGATACTCTGCCGCAAGGAAATTTCCTTCAGTGAGATGTAATGATCGGAGCCGCGCATTGCGAGATCCATCATCACACGAAGGCCATAGCGCCCCTTTGTTGATATCTTCATCATGATCGTATAAAGCTGTAGTTTGCTTTGTTCCTTATACTTCCTTTTGATCACACTGTCAACGTTTCATTACGTAGTTTAGAATTCTTTCAGTCGTACTTAGTTTACGTAATTGCGAAATATGTTCAATATGTGTTAGTTGCGGTCTATTTTTGTTAGATACATACTTTTCATAATTTAGAAATTCCCGTAATTCTGATCGGGATATGTTATTTAAATTGAACGCGATACAGCATGTATAACACATGCTATTCTATGAGTACGAGTATGCAAGAGATTTATAGCGCTGCACGCATGGCCGTGAGGACGACAATTTGCTCGACAGATGCAATTTTCTTAAGCTCTTGGGCACAGGCACGTAGGGTAGATCCCGTCGTGTACACATCGTCGATGAGCACGAGATGCGCGCTAGGTAGCTGCCTGCTGCCTCCGCCTTTGTAGATCTCTCGGAGCTTGTAGATCTTATTGGCATTGAGCATGCGCTGCTGAGCCGAGAGAATGGTCTGGCTGTGTACTTCGGAGGTCAGGCGTTGGAGTGGCTGGGCGAGGTGGAGCTCGGGTATGAGACGTCGCAGTTCTTCAGCGAGTAGTAGCGACTGGTTGAAGCGGCGGTGGAAGAGCTTCCTGCGCGTCACGGGTACGGGTATGAGAGTCCAGTCTCGCCGCAGGGCAAGGATGGGATGCTGCTCCCACTGCTCCTTCATGAGCAGGGCAAAGGCACGCGCGAAATGTGTCTCGCGCCCGTACTTGTAGCGGTGCATGAGCTCAAGCATCTCCTCATTGCCATAAAATGCTGCGCGCGCAAAGTCGAAGCTGCGGATTTTGTCCTCACATTGGGGGCATTCCCATGGATCGTCTAGTCTCATGTAGACTGGGCTGCCGCAATAGAGGCAGATGGGCTTGGGGATGCGCGGCACTCGCGTGTCGCAGCAGCTCGCACAGAGGGAATGCTGCGTGTCGCGGTACGCGCCGCATAGCTCGCAGACAGAGGGGTAGAGCCAGCGCAGCATAAGGAGGAGGGGGGGCTTTTGCCCGCTTGATTAGCCCTCGTGTCGTGCGAGGAATTCCTTCACGACCTTGGCGTAGGCGAGGGTGGCGAGCCCATAGGGGTCATGCTCGTAGACCGTGCGTCCAAAGCTGGGTGCCTCACCGACGCGCACGGAGCGGGGAATGATGGTTGAGTAGAGGACAGGTCCCATATTCTCGCGCACCTGATCGACGACCTGACGCGCTAGATTCGTATTGGTGAACATGGTCATGATGATACCCTCATGTGTGAGGGTGGGATTGACCCCGCTCTCACGAATCTGCTCGGTAATATAGAGAATCTTGGCGAGACCATCAAGGCTGAGGTACTCGCACTGCAAGGGGGAGATGATCTCATCGCTCGCGCAGAGCGAGGCGGTCATGAGCACACCTAGAGAAGGAGGAGTGTCGAGGATGATGTAGTCGTATTGATTGCTACGACGCAGATTGACGAGCGCATCGCGGAGGCAGGTCATGTGGGAGCCTGTGCGTGTGAGCTCGATTTCTACCCCAGAGAGATCCATGTGGGCAGGGACTATAGAGAGATTCTTGCGCCCCGCGTCCTGTATCTTGCTCTCAATGGGGGCATGCCCGATGAGCACGGGATAGATGGTGTCTTCTCCCTCGGCATCGACACCGAGCCCACTGGTGCTATTACCCTGAGGGTCAAGATCAATGAGGAGGACACGACGCCCCTCTGAGCTGAGACCCGCGGCTAGATTGATAGCTGTGGTAGTCTTGCCGACTCCTCCTTTTTGATTAGCGATGGCGATAACTTTCATAAACCTGCACGATTCTACCGAATTCTTACGATGCGTTCAAGCTCGAAAAAGGTATGCAGACACGCAGCACTTCCTTCTGTACGCTTCGCGCTCGTGTCTCACGCGATGTGATCCTAATACTAAAATAGGTTCACTGACTCTATTCTCAATGATATGAATTGCGAGACAGTATTTTTGAGATTGATGTGGTGGAAAATAACAGCTATCAAGGTGATACTACCATCCGTCAAGCGACGGTGAACATCGCAGCGAGTGCGACGGGTAATGCACTGGGCAAAGGCACCGTGACACTTGCCGATACTACTGCTAGCATCAAGATGGGGGCTGTCGCAGGCTACAGGCACAAGCACCATCACAGGAGCCAGCAAGACCCTTGCTAGCAATGCGCACAGCAATGCGACCTTGAACAACATCAACATTGGTGTCGGAGAGAGCGCACAGCTGCGTCTCACGAGCTCCACCATAGGAGTCGGAACGACCTTCACAGGGGGAACAGGCAGCTCCGTGAGACTGACGAACTCAAGTATCATCTTCAACCAGAGCAGCATCACCGTGACAGAACCCGCTCCTGTCACAACACGTGTAGTGCCCGGACTTGAGACGGAGCTCGATCTGTCAACCATGCTTCAGATCAAGATGAATACGACATTTAATGACATCGGTTCCCTCATCTTGGATGGCAATCTCTACATCGAGCTTAATCTGAATGGGGATCAATTCGACTCCTTCCACGCGAATGTACTCAATGCGGGGGTCGCCTTTGTCCTCGATAATGATCCCGATTTTCCGCCTCCAGCATCGATATTGAAGGACTCGATAAGATCTACATCGGTCTCAAGAGCACGGAGAGCGACTACTACGAGCTTCACACAGCGCAGTCAGCAGGAGTGAAGAAGGTTGATGATAGTGTAACTTTATTTGTTATGACTGTCCCTGAGCCCTCTTCTGTTATGCTGTGCATGCTCGCTCTCTGTGGACTCATCTCGCGCCGTCGTCGACAGGCTGCTTGAGATGTCCTAGCTCTCAGTACGAATAATCAAAAGCAAAAAGCACCTCACATGAGGTGCTTTTTTCAGTGTAATTTCTAGTTAGCTCTCTGCTAGTCGAGCCCGAGCAGGGAGTCCAAGTACTGCTGGGCATCGAGAGCCGGCTGGCGTGAGAGGATATCGTCCCACTCCCAAGGGAGGAGGCGCGGAGGCTCATCGACAAACATATCGTGCTCAAGAGCCATCTCCCATTCGTAGCGGCGTTTGATATTCATGGCTTCGGTGATGGCATGCTGTTGAGCGGGGTTGAGCAGGGAGAGGCGATGGCGGCAGCTCCCCTCATAAGAATCAGCCTGCTCTCTCTGCTCGCTGCAGAATACTTCCTCCAAGCCTGTCATGATGCAGAGGTCTGTGAGGCTGAGCTCAAAAATCATGTACGCGGGTAATAAGAATCGCGTCGCCTCTGGTCCGATGTAGCGTAGGCAGTCCCAGCAGGCCGCGAGTCGACTAGGTGGGATGCTTGCCCAGTCTGTGTAGTTCTCATGCGCATAAAGCTTATCGACCACTGCTGCTGGCTGCCAATCATCGAGTGCCATGCCTCCATAGAGCAGCACTCGCTCCTCCTTGCAGCGTACGCCTGCAAAGGCCTCGCGTATCAGCTGGATGACGCGTTGCTTCTCGGGCGACGGTGTCGGATCGATCTGAAAGCGATTGGGCTTATTCAAGAAGTTGCTCTCAAATTCTTTGAGCCAAGCGAGGTAAGAGAGATACATCGAGTTGACATCCGATGCTGCTTCTGAAGAAGCCTTTTTCTTTTTCTTTTTCACTCTGCGATGCTACCAAAAATGAAGGAGTAGAAGCAAGTGTAAAATGATGTAATATGACTTTGTGTTATTACTTTGGCTGGAGCTTCTAGAGGATGATGTCCTTATTCCCGTAGAGGAGCTTTGCGACCGTGGAGAGATTGCCTTGGCGCAGCTCGTTGAGGAGGCTCTTGCCAAAGCCGTAGCGCTGCATGAGGCTGATGTCGGGCGGGACGATGAGGGCATGCGGATCGACGCAGACATCGAGTAGCGAGGCGGTGCTGCTGGAGAGCCATCGCTCGACTGCTTCACTGGCTTGCAGGCTGTAGCGGATGCGCTCAGCGGCGAGTCCCATGCTGGCGGCTATCTTGGCGTAGTCGGTGTCCATGAGCTGCGTGCCTGCGGGGCTCATGCCGACGACTCGCTGTTCTCTATCCACGAGCTCCAAGGAGGAGTTGTTGTAGACGAGGAGATGCACGCGGAGCTTTTCTTGGATGAGGGTGAGCAGGTCGCCTGGGAGCATGGAGAGCGAGCCGTCGCCGCAGAGCACGATGACTTGGCGGTCGGGGAAGGCCATTTTTGCCCCGATGGACATGGCGAGTCCGCAGGCCATGCTGCCGTGCTTGAAGGAGCCGATGATGCGTCTCTGCCCGCGCCCATCGAGGTGGCGCGCTGCCCAGACGTTGGGCGTGCCTGTATCCACGATAAAGATGGCGTCCTCATCGGCGTGATCGCTGACGAGCTTGGTGATGTATTCGGGGCGGATGAGGCTCTCGGGCTCTTCACCATGGGCGTAGCTGTGGAGCTTCTCCACTTTTTGCTCATGGCGCTTGAGGCACTCGTCGAGGAATTCTTCGTTGCGTATGCTCTTGATGTGGGGGAGTAGCGATTGGGCGGTGCTCTTCACCTCGGCGCAGATGCCGAGATCGACGTGGCAGCGTCGCCCAATCGCGCGGGCATCATGGTCGATTTGGACGATGGTCTTGCCTTGGGGGAGAAAGATGCTGTAGGGGAAGTCGCTGCCCCAGATGATGAGAAGATCGCATTCTTGGATGGCTTCATAGGCATCACCCCAGCCCAGCAGTCCTGTCATTCCAATCGTGTTGGGGCTTGTGCCCTCGATGATGTCTTTGCCACGCAAGCTGTAGACGATGGGAGCTTTGATGGCCGCCGAGAGGGCAGCGATGTCTTCTGCTGCGCCCGTGCATCCGAGACCGCAGAGGAAGCAGATGCGAGCATGCTGGCTGATGAGATCCGCGAGCTGCTCAATCTGGGCTAGTGGGGCGCGGAGCTGGGGCTGAGGTATGGGAGGACTGCTACTCTTCGGCGCGCTGCTGACGTTCTGCTGGGCGATGTCACCGGGGAGCACGACCATGCCTACGCCCTGATCTTGCTGGGCGTGACGAATGGCGGCGTGGATGATGGGCTGGGCTTGCGCAGCTTGGCTGACGAGCTCGCAGTAGCAGGAGCAGTCTTGGAAGAGCAGCGTGGGGTGTGTTTCCTGAAAATAATCACTGCCTATGAGCGCGGAGGGGATGTGCGAGGCGAGGGCGAAGACGGGGGCGGCGTTGCGCTTTGCCTCGTAGAGTCCGTTGATGAGGTGCAGATTGCCCGGTCCGCAGCTGCCGCAGCAGGCGGCGAGCTCTCCTGTGAGTTGCGCCTCGGCGGCCGCGGCGAAGGCGGCGCTCTCCTCATGGCGGACGTGCACCCAGCGGATGCTGGGCTCTTCTTCCATAGCGGCGACGATGGAGTTCAGGCTATCACCGACGATGCCATAGATGTGACGCACGCCGGCGGTGGATAGGGTGTGGACGAGTTGCTTGGCTACATTCATGCTCATCCAGATCTTATGCCATCTGCGGGCGTGTGGCTCAATCTATTTCTCTAGCTGTTTGGCGGTGTCGCGGCGGCGCGCAGGGCACGTGCGACGGCGGCGGGCTCTGCGGAGGCGCAAATGGCCGAGACGAGAGCTACGCCAGCCGCTCGGGAGCTAGTGGCGTAGAGCTCTTGCACGCGCGGCACATCGAGGCCTCCTATGCCGACGACGGGGAGGGGGCTGAGGCCTGCGAGCTCGTCAAAGCCCGCTATGCCGAGGCAGGGCGCGGGCTTTTCCTTGGAGATGGTGGGGAAGATAGGTCCCATGCCGATGTAGTCGAGCAGCTCGTGGGGAGCACGCAGGAGCTGCTCGCGGTTGTTCACCGTGAGACCGAGGATCTTGTCCTCTCCTAGCCCAGAGCGTGCTTCTTGGGGGCTGATGTCGCGCTGCCCTATGTGGAGGCCGTCGGCATCCACGGCGAGAGCGAGCTCGAGATTGTTATTGATGATCAAGGGGACTTGCACGCTGCGTAGGTAGTCGCGCAGCGCGGTAGCCTCTTCGTACATGAGGGCGTCGTTCGCGCCGTAGCGACGGTACTGGACGATGGTTACGCCACCCTCGACGGCGCGCTTGACGGTGTCAAGCAGTCCGTAGCGGCAGCGCTCGGGGCTGTCGGTGACGAGGTAGAGCGCGAGATGAGCTCGGAGTGTGGCGCGGTAGAACATGCGATCTAGCCGAAGAGGGGGGTGGAGTAGTAGCGATCGGCGGAGTCGGGGAGGATGAGCAGGATGTTTTTGCCTGCATTCTCGGCGCGCTGCGCGAGGAGCTTTGCTGCATGGAGGGCTGCCCCCGAGGAGATGCCAGCCAGCACGCCGTCGCTCTTGCCGAGCTCGCGGGCGGTGGCAAAGGCGTCGTCATTGCTCACGGTGATGATCTCATCGTAGATCTCGGTGTTGAGCGTCTGCGGGACAAAGCCGGCTCCTATGCCTTGGATGCGGTGCGCGCCTGCACGCCCCTCGGAGAGCATGGGGGAGTCGGCAGGCTCGACAGCGACGATGCGTACGCTGCTGCTGAGCTTCTTGAGCCCCTGCCCTACCCCTGTGATCGTGCCGCCTGTGCCCACGCCGATGACGACGATATCGACCTCGCCATCCATGTCTTGCCAGATCTCTTGGGCGGTGCTACGCTCGTGCATCGCGGCATTGACAGGATTTTCAAATTGGCGGGGCATGTAGGCATGCGGGGTGCTGCCTGCGAGCTCGCGAGCTCGGGCTATAGCACCGCTCATGCCCTTGCTCCCCTCGGTGAGGACGATCTCTGCTCCGTAGGCCTTGAGGAGGTTGCGTCGCTCTTCACTCATGGTTTCGGGCATGGTGAGGATGCAGCGATAGCCCTTGGAGGCGGCGATGGAGGCGAGCCCTATGCCTGTATTGCCGCTGGTGGGCTCGATGATGACGGAGTCGGGGGTGAGGAGACCGCGTGCTTCGCCGTCCTCGATGAGGGCCTTGGCGAGGCGGTCTTTGACACTGCCGCTGGGGTTGAGGTATTCGAGCTTCGCGTAGAGCTTGGCGTGGAGCTGCTGCTTGCGCTGGTAGTTGACGAGCTCGAGGATGGGTGTCTTGCCGATGAGCTGGGTGATGGAGCTGTAGGTGTTTTTCATGGCTTGAGGCTAGTTAGGCTAGCTGGTTGAGGGCTTGGTCGAGGTCGGCGATGATGTCATCGATGTGCTCGCAGCCTATGGAGAGGCGCACCGTCTGCGGGGTGATGCCCGAGGCGAGCAGCTGCTCGTGGCTGAGCTGGGAGTGCGTCGTGGAGGCGGGGTGAATCACGAGGCTCTTCACGTCGGCGACGTTGGCGAGGAGTGAAAAGAGCTGCAAGCTCTCGGTGAATTGCTTCGCACTGTTCACATCGCCCGCGACCTCGACGGTGAAGATAGAGCCAGCACCCTGTGGGTAATAGCGCTGGTAGATCTCATGCGTGGGCTGGTCGGCGCAGCTGGGATGATTCACACGCGTGATCTTGGGGTGCGCGGCGAGGTGGGCGATGACCTTCTGCGCATTCTCCACATGTCTCTCGACGCGCAGGGAGAGTGTCTCGAGCCCTTGTAGCAACAAGAAGGAATTGAAGGGGCTAATCGCCGCTCCCGTGTCGCGCAGCAGGGTGATGCGTATCTTGATAATATAGGCGAGATTGCCTGCGACCTCGGAGAGGACGGCACCATGGTAGCTGGGATTGGGGCTCGTGATGCCGGGGAATTTGTCATTCTGCGTCCAGTCGAACTTGCCCGAGTCGATGATGACGCCACCGAGGACGGTGCCATGACCGCCGAGGAACTTCGTCGCACTGTGCACGACGATGTCGGCGCCATGCTCGATGGGGCGCAGATTGTAGGGCGTTGCAAAGGTATTGTCCACGATGAGGGGGAGTCCGTGGCGGTGGGCGATCTCAGCCACGGCGGCGATGTCGCTCGCGTCGCTGTTGGGGTTGCCAAGGCTTTCGATGAAGATGGCCTTGGTGTTCTCCTTGATGGCGGATTCGAGCTCGACCAAGTCGAGGCTGTTGACAAAGCTGCATGAGATGCCTATTTCCTTGAAGGTGTGAGCAAAGAGGTTGTAACTGCCGCCATAGATGCGCTTGTCAGATACGATGTGATCACCTGCGGTGGCTATATTGCGCAGGGCGTATTCGATAGCGGCTGAGCCAGTTGCGACGGCGAGTGCCGCAGCGCCACCTTCGAGGGCTGCGATGCGCTTTTCAAAGACATCGGAGGTGGGGTTCATCAGGCGCGTGTAGATATTGCCAGGCTCGGCGAGGGCGAATCGCGCGGCGGCTTGAGCCGAATTTTCAAAGACATAGGACGTGGTCGCGTAGATAGGCACAGCGCGTGCGTCTGTGGTGGGATCAGCTTGTTCTTGACCGACGTGGAGTTGGAGCGTTTCGAATCGATAATTGTTACTCATGATCGTGATATAGGTGTGTTATAGAGCAATAATGGAGGAGCACCATTAGATAAAAATCGGAGTGCTCATCCGCGACCATTCTATACTTACGTCTCGAAATGTCAAGCAATGTATACTTGATTAAATTCTGATACTGCTTTTTTTCAACAAGTAAGAATTTTGTCATGATTTTGCAATTCACTTGACGGAATGCGAATAGGCTTTAAAATGAATGCGAGGCGCAAGTTCGTGTCAAGGACAAGTCGCCCTCCATTTGATCAAGAATCATTTCCATGCAAACATATTTAACAATGAATAATAATTTGAGCATCCCTTGCCTCGGCTTCGGGACTTGGCAATCAGCCGAGGGCTCAATGGCGGTAGATAGTGTGCTCGAAGCACTTAGCTGCGGCTACCGCCACATCGACACGGCTGCTATCTATGGCAATGAGCGCAGTGTCGGACAAGCACTCGCCCAGACTGACGTGGCGCGAGGCGATATTTTTGTCACCACCAAAGTGTGGAACACCATGCGAGGCAAGCAAAAAACTCTGCAAGCTTTCGACGAGAGCATGGAGAAGCTCCAGCTCGACTACCTCGATCTCTACCTCGTCCACTGGCCAGCGAATGCGCACAACTACCCCCAAGATTGGCAGGCGATCAATGCCTCCACTTGGGAAGGCATGGAGGAGATCCTCGCCTCGGGACGCGTGCGCTCCATCGGTGTGAGCAACTTCATGCCCGAGCATCTCAAGGCACTCATGCAGACCGCAAAGGTCACCCCCAGTGTCAATCAGCTGGAGTACCACCCCGGCTACATGCAGCAAGAGGCCGTGAAGGCAAGCCTCAGCTACGGTATAGCCGTGCAGGCGTGGTCACCACTGGGTATGGGCGGGCTACTCGATCATCCTCTGCTGCTCTCGCTAGCGCAGAAGTACACGAAGTCGACAGCGCAGATTTGCATACGCTGGTGCTTGCAAAATAACACGATTCCCCTTCCCAAGTCCTCGAATCCCACGCGCATACGTGAGAACTTTGAGGTGTGGGACTTCACCCTCTCCGATGAGGATATGGTAGCACTCAATGCGCTGCCCCAGCTCGCCTTCTCGGGATTTGATCCCTATACGGCCGACTATATGTAGAGGCCTTTCGCCAGACTCCGCTTCCACTTTTCTCCTAGGATGTCCAAGAACCACCAACGGCTCACCATACCGCAGTACGCCATGGCGCTCGCGCATGTGGCCGCGCTGCGCTCGGAGGATCCCTATAGAAAGGTAGGAGCTGCGGCTCTGGATAAAGATAACCGCGTCATCGGGACTGCCTACAATGGACTCTTCCCCGGTTTCGTCGCCCCAGAAGGCTTCTGGGCATCGCGCGATGAGCGGCAAAAGTATATGCTGCATGCAGAGATCAATCTATGCAGCTTGTTCAAACGAGGCGAGGCTCAGCTCGTCGCCTGTACAACCATGCCATGCACCTCCTGCATGCAAGCTCTCTGTGCCCATGGGGTCAAGACCATCTACTACGGAGAAGCCTACAAGCAATCGGAGGCACCCAGCATCGCAGCTCAGTACGGCGGCGAGCTCATCGAGCTAAGGGACTACCCGCTCTTTGAGCACTTCCCCCTCGTTTTTTAAACTCTGCGCTGATAGAAGCGCGGTAACCTCGGACCCAGCCCTGTCAATATCTCCCAAGGGATGCTACCAGCAAGCTCTGCGACACGCGTCACAGGCTGCTGGGGGCAAATCAGATCCACAACCGTGCCAGAGACCACGTCAAGGACATCTGTCACATCAATCATGATCTGATCCATCGTCACCCGCCCGAGCATAGGGCAGAGCTGGTCGCCGACGAGAGCACAGACCCCGCTGCCCGAGAGGCGGCGGCTCCAGCCATCGGCGTAGCCAATGCCGACGGTGGCGACACGCGTCTTCGCACGCAGCTGCACCGTGCGCCCATAAGAGATACCATGCCCCACCCCCAGCTCGCGTACGAGGCACACGCGTGCGCGCAGGCGTAGCGTCGGGCGTAGCACGCCACTGTAGATGGAGGGGATGGGGGCGACTCCGTAGAGCATGAGACCCGGGCGCGCGAGGTTGGCCTCGGGGATTTCATAGGCGAGCTGCCCTGCACTCGCTGCCATATGGCAATAAGAAAGATTGAGTTGCGTACGCAGCTCGCGCACCCAGCTGGAAAAAAGATTGATCTGTCCCTGGGTAAAGGCGACATCCTCATCGGCCGAAGGACAATGTGTCATAACCCCGTCGATGTGCAAGTGCTTTAATGTACGCAAGTAATCAACCAGAGATCCCCATCCACCCTCCGCTGGATAGAGAAATCCCTCGCGTCCCATACCACTATCGAGCGCGAGATGGACAGGAATTTGACGTTTGAAAAGCTCACCGAGTGCATTGAGGTGCTCAGCCTCCTCGCGAGATGAGATGGTCGAGTACCATGAGTGCATGGCTATTTCCTCTCGTTCAGAAGGGAAGCTGGGACCTAGGATAAAGGGGCGTGTACGCACATGAGCGTGGTGCAGACGGCGTGCCTCGCCGACATTGGCGACACCAAAAAAGCTAACTCCGTCACGGTCAAGGCGTCGCGCAACAGCTTCGAGTCCGTGCCCGTAAGCACCCGCTTTTACTATGGGCATCAATAGGGTATCCGGTAAGGCTTGACGAGCAATATCGAGATTGTTAGAAATTGATTCTAAGTCGACTTCGATCCATGATCTAGGGGTGTCGCGATGGGGCATATCACAATAATTAGCACAGGATATCATAGAAATGCAAGCAATAACGGATTTTGTTCACTTTTATCATTATGTCTTAACTGATAACAAAAAATGATGCAACTTATCTCTTGACAAGGTGGAATAATTTACTACAATATTGCTTATGTCCTTGACAACATCACCCAACTCCCATTTATTAAACAAACTACTCTTCATCGTAGACGCCCTACGACGTAAAAGCGTCAAAGATAACGAGAAGTCAAACAAGCAAAAAGTGACCAAGCTCACTGTGCGCCAGAGCAGCGCAATCAGACTGCTCAAGCTCCTCACCGATCGTAACCCAGAAGGTGTCTCCTTGAAGACACTCTCATCAGGGCTACAGATGACGGTACCAGCAACCTCAATCCTTGTCGACACCATGGTCGTACGAGGATATTTCGAACGCCGCCCCAATCCCGAAGACCGCCGTGCCGTCCATATTCGCCTTACAGAAAAAGGCAAAGGCGTCTTCTCAGAGCTTTCCACCAAGATCGCCAAAGATTTTAGGAATATTCTGATGGAATTAGAAGACGACGAAAAAAAGAATTTCGCCGAGATTGTAGAAAAGCTCTACTCGGGTATCAACACTCCACCTCCTAGCAACGGCAACGACACCAAAGCTGTCTAAGCATAAGCTTACCAGCCAACGTATCAATCAGGCTTTCTCTTCACAGTAGAGAGAGCAACGCCAATTTGCAACCTCTCTCGCTCCCCTTTTTGACGCAAGGGGAGCGTTTTCTTTATTATTTCGATCGGATTTCTTTATTAAAGGAGCCACACCTACGTAACAATATCTGATAGAGAAACTTACCTCCATCGCCTATCACAGCCCCAAAATCATGAGCTAGCTCCCCCCCCCTTTGAGCATAATGCACTCCTCATCTGCCCTAGGACTCAACAAAGGAACAATAAACCCAATGATAATCCCCCCCCTTGTTCACGGGGATTTTATAGGCATGCATACGGTCGACTTCTTGTGCAACTACAGATAAGGTGAGTGCAGCAGGAGATTACGTCACTGTTTTTTATCCACCTCTAGCGGAGCGATCGCTTTAAACAGGATGCTATCTCTTTTATTCATCTTTAGAGCTTACTATGGGGCGTTTCATTACCTAGTAAGGCAGTTACATGGATCATCTCTAGGACAGATGTGCATCTCGTGAGCCGTTTCGTATCTTTTTCATTGCTTATTAAGCCTAGCAGCCGTACAATACGGCTAGAAAATCTAGCATACTCACTCCTCTACACAGGCACCCCTTATGTCCTCCTCCATCCTCATCGTCATCCCTGCACGCTATCAATCCAGCCGCTTGCCTGGAAAGCCACTCGTCGCTATCGCAGGCATTCCCATGATCAAGCGCGTTGCCGCTATAGCCCAGAGCGTCTGCCAGCACAATGAAGGCTGCCACTACGTCGTTGCCACCGATGACGAGCGCATCCTCACCTATTGTGCCGCGGAGAATATCCCTGCGCGTATGACATCCGAGAGCTGCCGCAGTGGTACGGAGCGTTGCTGGGACATCGTGGGGAAAGACGCAGCCAGCGCCGCGGATTTCATCATCAACCTCCAAGGAGACAACCCCCTGTGCCCCCCTTGGGTCATCCAAGACCTCATTGATAGCTGGAAGAGCAGCAAGAGCGACGTCTACACCCCCATGATACATCTGAGCTGGGGAGAGTATGATCGCCTCGTAGAGGCCAAGAAGAGCACCCCCTACAGCGGCACCTGTGTGCTGGTGGACAAGGATGACTATGCACTCGCCTTTTCCAAGAATACCATTCCTGCCGTGCGCAAGCCCACACAAGCCCGCGAGCAGCTCAGCAAGAGCCCTGTGCGCCGCCACATCGGCCTCTACGCCTACACCTATCAGGCGCTCAAGCGCTACTTTGAGCTCACCGAGTCCGACTACGAGCTAGGCTGCATCGAGGGACTGGAGCAGATGCGCTACCTCTACCACGGCATGCGCATCAAGATGGTGCCTGTAGACTACCGAGGTCGCAAGACGAGCAGTGGCGTGGACTCACCAGAGGATATCGCCCGTGTCGAGGCCATCATCGAGGAATTCGGTGAATTAACCCCCTAATCCACGCCCTATATCATCAGCATGAAGATACCTGAGCATATAGCCATCATCATGGATGGCAATGGCCGCTGGGCGAAGAATCGCTTTCTGCCACGCGCCACAGGACACGAACGTGGGGGCAAGACTGTCGAGCGCGTCATCGATCTCTGTCTCGAAAAAGGCATTCCTTGGCTCACGCTCTACGCCTTCTCAACGGAGAACTGGGGGCGCAGTGAGAAGGAAGTCGCAAGCCTCATGAATCTACTCGAGCGCTTTCTCAAAGAGCGACGCAAGGACATGATGGAGAAAAGCACGCGCCTTCACGCCATAGGTGAGCTCCACATGCTGCCCGAGAATATTCAGCAGCTACTACGCGAGTGCATAGAAGAGACCCAGCAAAATACAGGGGTCAATCTCGTACTCGCCCTCTCCTACGGTAGCCGCCAAGAAATCACCGCTGCCGCACGTCGCCTCGCCCAACAAGCTGCTGAGGGCAGCCTTGATTGGCAGAGCATCACACCCGACCATCTCGAGCAGCAGCTCTACACCGCATCCATGCCCGCTCCCGATCTACTCATCCGCACCTCGGGCGAGATGAGGCTGTCCAATTACCTACTCTGGCAGCTGAGCTACAGTGAGATCTATGTCACCGAGACTCTCTGGCCAGACTTTGACCGCAAGGACTTTGAGCGTGCGCTGGAGAGCTATGGCAAGCGCGAGCGTCGATTTGGCAAGCGGTAGCTAGAGAGAGGGGTGGACAATCCTTGTATTGACAAATACCCTTAGGGGGCTTCTCGTGAGG
>CAYJOV010000047.1:0-15938 GCA_964371905.1 uncultured Akkermansia sp.
ACGCCTCCCCCTATTATATATAAGAATAATGTAGAGGGTAGTGATACCGTGGTCTTGAGTGAGGCTGAGGCAATGGATGGCTCGGGGGCTGTGACTGCCCCCCCTTGCCAAATTAAAAAATTGACTTACAAGCAGTTTTTGCAAAAGATAGGGGGTGTGAACCCTGCTAGTGCAAAAATGCGCCTCATGCCAAAAGATGCTGAGCTTGCGTCGAAAACGGCGTATGAGACTTGGGATCTGGGCGAGGAGGAGGCGGAGCTACTGGCTGCCTTCTACAAGGCTGATTTCTCGAATCTGCCTCAGGGCACTAAGTTCTGGCGACCGCGTGGATTACTGAGATTCTATGAGGAGCTGGGGGATGTGCTGAGCCATGCTCAGGAATGGGCGAAGTGGAAGGGCTGGAAACCGAAGAGCGCACGTCAGACGCGGGAGGTGCGAGAGCTCAAGCCTGTCGAGCCTGATGAGCAGAGCGCAGAAGATTATGCCGATATGATGGCTTTCTGGGATGAGCAAAAGAGCTCTCTGAGCCCTAGCATCAATACGTCAACACCTACAATCTCAACTACATCAACGATAGAAGAATCATGTCCGACTACCACGACACTAGACACATCATCCACGACCTAGCGCGCGCTCAGCTGCTCAATGAGAAGCGGGCGCGTCTGGGGCTGATCTCCGCCTTGATGGCTCAGTCTCCTCCTCTCCAGCTCACAACGGCGGCGGTGCTGCTGACGATTGATCTCTTTGGGGATTGTCCTTTCTTTAAGATTGTACGGCTTGTGGGTTGTCATCAGGATACGATCAGAAAACAGCTCTCATCACTCAGCAAGGATTTCGGGCTCATTGAGGCGCGTGTCGAAAAGCCGTCTCGCCGTCGCATTTATAGGCTGACGGAGAAGGGGCGCGAGCTGGTGGCGCGTATCCGAGAAGAATCTCGTGAGCAGATGCGTCAGGCTTGTGACCTGCATAGCATAGAAGAGGAGGGTGATGAATGAGTGAGGAGCAGCTCAATGTGAGGCAGGAGCATTTTGCGCGTTTGCTCTTCGAGGGGCGCAGTCAATCGGAAGCGTACCGAGAAGCTTATGATGCGCATGATCTGCCTGAAAAGTCTCTGTGGGAATGCGCGTCGCGTCTGTCAAGGAATGTCAAGGTGCGTGCCTACATCGAGGGGATGCGTGCGGAGGCTCGCGGTGCGGCTATCATGCGGCGTGAGGAGCTCATGGAGTGGTACACGGAGAAGATGCGTGCTGACCCTGATGATGATGCGGATCTATCTACCAAGCAGATCAGGAAGGCTGAGGCGGCTAAGGAGCTGGCGAAGCTGGGCAACTACTACCCCACCGAGAAGGATGAAGTGCGTGTTGACGTGGTTCACGCCTTTGTGGAGGGGCAGATGAAGAGTGCGGCGAGTGAGCCGTTGGTATCTCCCGAAGATTCATTTTAACAATCAACAAACAATAATAATAGAATATGAATATCAATTTTTTAGGAGTGGAGCTCTCGCTGGCGGTGATCGCTGATCGTGAGAGCCGTGTTGTGCTGGCTTTGGAGTCAGCGGAGGAAGCCTTGCTGCTGGATGGGGTGACCTTCTCGGCGGTGGTGGTAGCGCATGAGGTGGAGTCTGATATGCCCATTGCGGCTATTGATGGCTTGGCGGGTAGGGTGTCGCTGGTGATTCCTCCTCTTCCTGAGGGGAGACACCGCTTTGAGGTGGTGGCTACGAATGACGCGGGGGAGAGCTCGACGCTGGTGCATGGCTGGATTGGGGCTTTCTCGATGATTTATCAGCAGGATGTAGCGAATTGTCATGATCGCACGCTGCGGGTGATTGTGCCTGAGCGTGAGGGGGATCTTCTGCTTGTAGGCTGGCAAGCGAGCTCGGCGGCGATGATAGCAGCGGAGCAGGCGAAGGCTTGGGCGGGTGATGCTCAGGAGTCCGCTGAGAGTGTGGGGGATATTATTGAGCGTGCCGAGACGGCGGTGGAAACGGCTGAGGAGGCTGTGGATAAGCTGGATGTGGTTGATGCGAAGATCGCGCTCTTTGATGACAAGATTGCTTCGGCGGTGATTCCGAATCCTCATACCAATACTTGGTGGATTGCGGGCAAGGATACCTTTGTGCCTGTGACAGGCGAAGACGGCAAGAGTCCGCAGATTTCCAATGTGGGCACGTGGATGCTCTGGGATGAGGAGCTCTATAGCTATGTGGATAGCGGCGAGAAGGCTGTGCCTGATGACGGTAAGAGCCCCTATATCTCACCACTGGGGACTTGGGTGACCTTTGACCCGCTTGAGGGCTGGATTGATACTGGTGTACAGGCTCAAGGGGTGAATGGATTGAATGGTGTGAGCATGCGCCGTGTGATGATTGAATCGGTGGATGAGCTGCCCGAGGGGGAGGAGCTGGGTGTGTATTATTACATTCTCAATGCTCAAGATGCCTTTGATGTGTATGCTTGGTTGGAGACTCCTGACGGCGCGGGCTCGTGGGTGATGATAGGTGAGGCGAATGACATAGCGACCGCAGAAGTGCATGGGATTGTGAAGCTAGGCACGGATGCTCTCATCGAGCAGGGCGCGGCGGTGGGTAATGATGAATCGGGCGGGCTCTCTGTGCCGCTCGCGTCTATTGACACGGCGGGGGCGGTGGTGATCAGCTTTAATGATGTGATTGAGTCTGGGGCCACAATTGGCTTTGATGAGGCGGGCAAGCTTCGCGTGCGTACGGCGACGATGCAGGACTATGGCTCTGTGCTTCTGTCGATGTCTGCCACGGCGCAGGATGGCTGTATTGGGCTCATGGCAAATGGGATGATTGGCACGCGCCGTGCGACGCTCTATCAGCCTGGTACGATCAAGCTGGGCTCTTCTATTGGTCAGGTGAACCCTCAGCCTTATATCATAGGCGTGGGGGCGACGAGTGACGGTCAGATTGCTAATAATATCTTGCGCAAGGGGGCTATCCAGCATCAGCGCATGGGAGGTTGGACGGCTCACGGGATGGATTGGCTAGATGAGAGTGCAGCGAGCAATCCCGCTTATTATACGGCTGAGGATTATTATCTTGGCTTAGCTCATACGGCGCAGTTCTCCCAGAGTGAGGGAGAGGGGCTTGAGCTGCTGAGTGCTTCATCCTCGATGATAGCGGGGGTGTACATCGCCACCTCGATCTCGGACACGCGCCCCGAGGCGGTGATGTCGGCTTCTGGGATGTCGGCTCACCTATCGGAAAATTATTACACGAAGACACAGGTCTACACGAAGAGCGAGACGCTAGACGCTGACAATGTGGTGAAAAACTGGGTGAGTAGCAACTACGTGAGCAAGACCTCACTAGAGGCTCTGGGCTACGCGACGAAGCAGGAGCTGGCGCAGGGGCTCGCGACGAAGATGAACACGACTCCTACAGTGACGCGTATTGAGGCTCTGAGCAAGGCGGAGTTTGACGCGCTGCCCGCGCGTGATGCAACCACCCTTTATATCTGCCCTCCCACACAATGAGAATATCGAACGGATCGCGTTTTCATAATGCCTTTGTGCAGTATGCCTTCTTGGGCGATGAGCCTGTAGGTGAGATATGGCTGGGGGATAGGAAGCTCTATCCCTCAGATGAGGAGCGTATCGCGCGTCTCTACATTGACATGCCTGATGAGGGTAGCGCGTCTTGGTGCTACCTCCAGCATATGATTGATGTGCTCAAGCTGGCGGATAAGGACTCGGGCTATGGTGTGCTCGAGGTGGCGGGGATGCGCTATGCTCTAGGATTTGCGCATTCGCAGCTGCACCGTGTACGCTTTGAGGGTGATTGCTTTATCTTCGGCACAGATGAGGGCCCCTCCCTCCACGATGTGGCGCAGGGCGGCAGGGTGTCTATTCGTATCTTTATCCCTGTGAGGAATAGTACACGCGTGGCGGGTGAGCCTGCGAGCTCGGCGGCTGTGCCTCCTGTGCTACCCAAGACGGGGGTTTTTATCCGCATCACGAAGGGGAAGAAGAAGATTCATTCTCATTGCGAGGCGTGGATGACGCAGGGAGAAGATGTCATCTGGAAGGATGAGAATATGGTCTATGGCGAGAAGCGCGGGGAATGGTCATGGCTTTATGAGACCTTTGATCAGTTCGTAGCGCGTCCTGTGCTGCATGCGCGTATGATTGATCAGAGCTCTTACATGTCAAGCGAGGGCTGGACGTGGTTGAATTATCCCGCCATCTCTCAATCAATCACCGCAACAATAACAAAGATAGTGACTCAGTAAGATATGCAAACAAGAATAGGATTCAACGGCGGGGAGATGAGCCCCGAGATGGCGTGCCGCGTGGATATGGAGGGCTACATGCGTGGCTGCTCTGTACTAGAGAATTGGGAGCTCTCCCAGATGGGCGGCATCAAGCGGCGACGTGGGATGCGCTATGTGAGCTCGGCGCTGAGTGCGAAGAGTGTCTTGATGCCCTACATCTACACCTATGAGGACGCAGAAGGGGGCGTGTGGTGCGTGGAGCTCGATGAGCTCGCTTTGCGGGTGCTCTCGCCTGATGGTGCAGAGGCGGCGCGCTTTGATGTGTCGGCGCGGGGCTTTGAGCCCTCGCAGGTGAGGTATAAGCAGATTAACAATCTCCTGCTGCTGACCTATGCGGAGTCTGAGCCCGCCGTGCTCAAGCGCGACGAGGCGGGCGCATGGGTGCTGGAGTCGTGGACGTATAAGGAGATGCCGTGGCGGTACAATGAGCTGCGGGAGGAGCTTCTTTCCATCACGAGGACTGATTCATCGGGTAGCACGAGCTATGCGGTGGATTTTGGAGGCGCAGGGGATACGGAGTCCCTCATCGAGGGGCGTGATCACTTGCGGGCTTCGTATTGGATGGAAGCGCAGGAGGTGGAGAGCTTCGCCTCTTCGGTGTTGGAGGGGGTGCAGTCGGTGACTCCTCCCTTGTCTGCGGTGAGTAAGGGGGCGCGTCTTGTCGTGCCTGAGTTTGGCGCGTACGCTCACTATGTCTGTGTGCAGGAGTGGAGCAAGACGGACAACTACACGCAGGGTATGGAAGACCCTTCTAATTATCCTGACAATTTCTCACTCACGGAGGATCAGCCCACAGGGGAGGCTATTCTCTATCTCAGATCAATGAGTGAAGCCCCCAACATCGAGAAGGGTGTGCGTATCGCGCTCATGGTGGAGTACTGGGATGCCTTCACCTGCATCAAGGACTTCACCGCGCAGGATGCTGTCGTGGGGGCTACTCATCCACGTGATTATCCGTCCTTTTTCTTGAAGGGGATTGCGATTGGCGAGGCGGTGGCTTGTCGGAGTGCGTGGTCTTTTGTCTGTTCTGGCGTATGGTATGGGGACTATGAGGTGAGGCGTTCTTATGAATCGGCTTCGCTGGAGGCAGAGTGGGAGCACAGGGGCACTTCTACGTCTATCGTGGGAGCGGCGACGAATGAGGGCTTGTCGGGGGATGAGTCTGAGGAGGAGTGTTGGATGCGTCTCTTTATCACGCGCTGGCGTAGGAGGTCGAGCACGGATCTCTCGAAGGGTTATCCCGCTGATAGTTGCTCAAATCGCCTTGTGGTGGATGGCTACAAGAAGCATCTCGCCTTTGCCGTGTCGGTGGTGGAGGATGAGGCGGGGGATGTGGTCGCCACGCATTGGGTGCAGGAGGGGAAATTCCCGCTCTACTGGCAGGGCAAGCGTGTCTTTGAGGATTGGAGCTGGGCGGCCTTCTCGGCTCGCTATGGATACCCTCAGCTCTGTGAGGTGTACAATCAGCGGCTTGTCTTCGCCAGCACGCGCGCGCAACCTCAGACGATATGGATGAGCCGTGTGGATGATCTCAATAATTTTATGCTAGGAGACACGGATGACTCCGCGCTGGAGCTGACGATGTCCACGCAGTCACAGAATGCTATTGCGTGGATGATGGCTCAAAATCACCGCCTTCTTCTGGGGACGGCTGAGGCGGAGTGGGTGATCTCGGCGGGGCAGTCTCAGGCGGCTATCTCGCCTATGAATGCGCAGCTCGAGGATCATGGACACATTGGCTCGGAGCGTCTTGTGCTCGCGGCGGTGGATCGCGTGCTCTACCTTGAGCGTGGGGCGGGTCGCGTGTATGAGTACGGCTATTCCATCGAGGCAGACGGTTACAGATCGAAGGATTTAACGGTGTTTGCCCCCCATGTGCTGACAGATCACGGCGGGGCGGTGAGCTCGACGCTGCTGAGAAAGCCTGACACGGTGGCGATCTTCGCCTTGGCTGATGGGCAGCTGGCTCTCATGACTTACAATTCCTTCCACAATGTGCATGCGTGGCATAGGTGGACGACGGAGGGAAAGATTCTCAGCGTGTGCGCCCTGCCGAATGGTCGCGCGGCTGACAGGCTCTATCTCATCGTACAGCGCGAGGGGGAGATCTCGCTGGAGCTGGTGGATGAGTACAGCGGCTACTCGGACGGCATGCATGATTACACTTCTACGCTGGTGACGAATGCTCTTTCTAATCCTATGGAGCAGCCCGTAGGGCGCGCGCCTCAGCAGGGCACGGCGTTTTGCTTTGGCGCGGGCTGGGATGCGGACGGCGTGCAGATCACACGTGACGGCGCGGACTGGATGCAGGTCTCGCGCTCGGGGGATCAGGTGGCGGGCTGGCATGAGCTCATCGCTCCCGCCAAGTGGCAGTATGATAACACGGTAGGGCTGCGCGTCTCGGGTGAGCGTGGCATGCACATTCTCGCTTTGCAAGGTTGATATGGATGCTATAGAACAGGCTAGAGAGATGCTCAATGCGCGTCAAGAGGGGCTGTATGAGGCCCATCTCCGCGCGGCTGTGGTGACTGGGGGTGTGGTGCATCTCTCGCCCTCCTGCGTCTTCATTGGGATGAATTTCAAGGATGGGATTCTCGTGCTCTTCTGCTGCGGGGATGGGCGCGAGCTGGGCGATCTCTGCGGGCTGATGGCGCGTCGCTATGAGCTGGCGTACTGGAAGCGTGAGTTTAAAAAGGGCTATCAGGGGATGAAGTGGGCACCGCTCAGCAAATTTGCCCGATTGATAGAAAGGATGCATCCTCACCATGGGTAAGGACTGGTACGAGGGCTGCACCGCGTCGCGGCACTGGCGCATCAATCACCTCTATCACATCCTCACGAAGGACAAGGGGGTGCAGCGATTCAAGATGAATGCGCAGCAGGAGAAGCTGCTCAAGCATCTGTGGAATCGCAATCTCATCTTGAAGGCGCGCCAGCTGGGCATGTCTACCTTCATGGCCATTCTCATGCTTGATTGCTGTCTCTTTCAGCGTGACTTCCAAGCGGGCGTGATTGACAAGACGCTGGAGGACGCGAAGGGCAAGCTCGACAAGATACGCCTCGCGGTGGATCTGATGCGCGACCCTGAGGAGTTGGCGCATGATCACGTGGAAGATCCCGAGGATAGGCGGCAGATTGCGCTCTACACCCAAGCCATGGTGCGGGCGGTGAATCCGCGTATTGACGCGCTGCAAGGGCGTTTTGATAATGGTTCAAAGATTTCTGTCGGTACGTCGCTTCGTGGCGGCACCTTCCAGATGCTGCATATCTCGGAGTTCGGGCACATCGCGGCGAATTACCCTGGTAAGGCAGCGGAGATTCTGAGCGGTGGCGTGAATGCCGTGTCGTCTCAAGGGGTTATTGTGATGGAATCTACGCATGAGGGCGGGAAGTATGGGGAGCATTACCGCCTTCTCACTACCGCCATGGACAACGTAGGCAAGAAGCTCTCGGCTCTGGAGGATAGGTTTTTCTTCTTCCCATGGTATGAGCAGGAGGAGTACAGGTTGCCAGTGAATAGGGAAATCCCGCAGAAGCTCAAAGAGTATTTTTCCATGCTCGCGGAGAAGGGAATCTCGCTCGATGCGGAGCAGAAGACCTGGTATGCGGTGCAGTCGGCGAAGTTCGGGCACTTGGTGAAGCGCGAGTTCCCCACCACGCCCGAGGAAGCCTTTGAGCAGATGGTAGAGGGGGCGATTTATGGTCGCCAGCTCATGGCTCTACGTTCACAAGGGAAGCTCGCGGCGGATCTCGAGGTCGATGCTTACGCGCCGCTCTATGTGTCGTGGGATATTGGCATGTCCGACTACACGGCTATGTGGCTGTGGCAGGTGGTGGGAGGGCGTTATCATGCGCTTGATTATTATTGCGCGAATGACTTTCCTGTGGATCATTATGTGAGCGTGGTGCACCGCTGGGAGCGGGAGTACGGCAGCGTGATTGCGCGTCATTTGCTCCCTCACGATGCCGCGCAGAGGGACTGGACAGGGACGAGTTTTGAGAACAGACTCACCGCGTGTCGCTTCTGCACAACAATTATTCCCCGCACGCGCGACGTGTGGGCGGGCATTAACGCTCTGCGTGACGTGTTGCCGCATTGCGTCTTTCATAGACGATGCGCTGAGCCTGTCGTGGTGGATGGTGAGGAGTACATGGCGGGGCTGGATGCTTTGCAAAATTATCAGAAAAAGCCTAATCTTCAATCAGCTAAGGAAGAGCCACTACATGATCTATGCAGCCATGGCGCGGACGCAGCGCGTTATTTTGCTGAGGCAATCGCGGCGGGCTTGGTGTCGAAATACGAGCGTGATCAAGCTCCAAGGCGTAAGGTGAAGCGCACGCGTGGCGTGCCTGATGATTGGGATTGAGGTGATACAGACTAGGCGTAGGGGGTTTATGTGAGTTCCGTCCTGTTGACAGCTGAATTTTTTATCTGCTAGGATGTAGTGGAAGCGCAAGCAGGTGCATCTCCTCATCCATCCCCTGCTCTTGCATACGCCGCCTGCTTGCGCTTCGTTTACACCTTTAATATTCTATGGAAGAACAGGACAAAGAACAGAAGAAGGAACAGGCTGCTAGCTTTGTTCAAGAGCTGCTCGCTGGCTGGGGAGTACCCGCCACGTGGGCAAAAGTACTCACAGGGGCGGCTATCGGCGCTCTTGGCGCGCTCATCGCGCTGAGTCAGAGTGGCTGCGTTGTCACACCTGAGCAAGCGAGCCTCGTTGAAGGGGCTTATGATTTTTGGGTTGAAGTAGAAGCTCAGAAGTAATGGAAATCGGATTCGGAGCTCTGGGGCTAGGCATACTAGGCTCGACGGCTATTGCATCAGATACCACGCTGGCTACTGGCGGCGTGGTGGTGACAGGGCTTGGCTTTATCGCCGTCTTTATTCGTCATTTGTTGGCTGAAATCAAACGTCTCACGGAACGCCTCGATGAGGCAAAAGAGCGCAGTGACAAGCGTGAAGCGCAGATTGAAGAGCTACGCCGCCAATTGCTAGAAATCAAGAAATGCAGCTGTCATGACAAATAAGACTATCATCAAGCGCATCCAGCGTCGCGTAGGCGTGACAGCTGACGGCATCATAGGCCCGCGCACGCGCGCCGCTATCGCCGCCAAGATGGGAGAGACTGAGCATTATATCCACCCTACCAAGCCTGATATTCGCAGCAACCGCTCGCCCTATGGTCGCGCGGGCAAGGTCGATCTCGTGCAGATTGTACCCCCTTACCCGCTCTACTATGCGGGCAAGCAGGTCGAGAAGATTAGCTGTCACAAGGAGATCGCCCCCTTGGCGCAGCGCGCGCTTGAGCGCGTGCGTGAGCACTACGGGCTGGATAAGATCAAGAAGCTCGGACTCGACATCTACGATGGCTGCTACAACAATCGCAGCGTGCGCGGAGGTAAGAGTAAATCTATGCACGCATGGGCAATCGCCTTTGACTTCGACGCGGCACACAATGGCAATAAGACCACGGGCTCACGCGCCCGCTTCGCCGCCCCCGAGTACGATTACTGGTGGATGGCGTGGATGAGCGTTGGGGCACGTCCTTTCGGACTCTTCAACGACAGCGATTACATGCACATCGAGTTCACGCATTATTAAGATATGGGAGTAGGCGCAATCGTAGGCGGGATTATCGCGGGGGCTTCGGCTCTCTATGGGAGCAATCAAGCCAAGAAACAAGCGGAGAAGCAAGCCGCAGCGGCAGAGCGTACGCGCCTTGCCTCTGCCACCGTGCAAGCGGTGGACGTGAAGAGCACTGTTGACGCGAGCGAGGGTGAGCAGGTCTCCGAGACCGCCGCCGCCAGCAAGAAGAAGCGTCGCTTCTCCCTGAGCAAGACGGTCAACAACGCGGGCATGTCCGCAGGACTCATGGGGAAGAGCACACTAGGATGAAGCAGCCCGATTATTACAAGCTCGCCAGCACGCTCTTCTCCCAGATGGAGAGTGCGAAGGGTAATTGGGACGAGCTCGCCCAGCTCATCGACCCTGAGCTACTGGAGCTCTCCGACAGACAGGAGCGATTCAGCGGGGGCGTGCCCTTTGTCACTGCTCCTACGAAAAGAAAGAAGAAGCCCCGCAAGACCTGCTCCCGCGCCCGCACCAATGCCCGCAAGCTCGCCGCCTCCATGATGCACAACCTCACCCCCATGGGGTCAAAGTGGTTTCGTTATGATGACGGCGTGGAGCAGGAGGATGATTCAAACGCAGATGATGATCACTGGTTCGCCATGGCCTCAGAGATCGCTATTCGTAGTCTGTCAGCGAGTAATTTCTATGAGGTGCTGGGCATGGCTTTCTATGATAGAGTCTTTGGCACGGCGGCATTCCTCGCGGAGTATGAGGACACGCGCCTTGTGTTCACCCACATTCCCCTAGGCACGTACGGCATAGGGCAGAATCAATTCAACGAGGTGGATACCCTCGTGCGCAAGTTCAGCTACACCGCCCACCAAGCCGCCGAAGCCTTCGGGCTGGACATGCTCACCGAGCGCATGCGCGATTCTTACAAGGACGAATCACGCCGCTATGGCGACGAGTACGAGATCTGGCACATCACCGCACCCCGCGCGGGCACGGTGGCGGGTCTCCAAGACCTTGCACCCCAGCAGCGCAAGTGGGCGAGCGTCTACATGTGCGCCCATGAGAAGAAGATACTCAAGGAAGATGGCTATTATGAATTCCCCTACTGCGTCACACGCTTCCTGCGCAAGGGCAATCGCATCTACGGCTCATCGCCCGCCTCCGAGGTGGTCGATGAGATGCGCGACCTTATCAAGCATATGGAAGCCCTGCGCATCATTGGCCAGCGTCAAGCCATCCCCTCCTTGCTCACGCTCGCCGAGGAGGCGGGTGATATCGACATGCGCGCGGGTGGTCAGACCATCATCTCGGAGAAAGCCGCATCGTTGGGCTTCCCGCGCGAATGGGGCGGCGGGGGGAAATTCGATGTCGGTCTTCACCTGCTTGAGAACTACAAGCAGGAAATCGACAACGCCTTCTTCATCCCCATCATTGAGGCGGTCTCCAGCGTAGACCGCCAGATGACCGCCACCGAGGCAAATCTCCGCGAGGCGGAGCGCACGCTCATCATGATGCCAAGCTACATTCAATTCGTGAATGACTTCTCACCCATCATGCGCCGCATTCTTGCGCTCCTGCTGCGCTCGGGTGACATACCTACAGAGAACATCCCGCGTAGCGTGCTCACGACTGTCGTCGATGAGCATCAGAACGAGCGCGTGATGCTGCTCAAGCCTAATGTCTCCTACTTGGGGCGCATGGCTCAAGCCATCGACCGCGCCCAGAAGTCCTCCCTCGATGGAGTCATTCAAGAAATGATCCTTATCGCCCAGTCTGCCGCCGAGATGGGGCAGCCTAATCCCATCGACCACCTTGATTTTGATTGGCTCACGCGCTGGAGGTACACCACCTCAGCCGCACCCATCAAGGGACTCAAGCCCCGCGATCAGGTGAATGATGAGCGCGCCAAGAAGCAAGAGGCAGCCATGGCCATGCAAGCCGCCCAGATGCAGCAGATGCAAGCCGCAGCCAACCGCGACAACGCGCAAGCACAAGCCACCGAACAAGCCATCCCACAGACATCATGACATTAGCCGAAGCCGAAGCCCTCCAAGCCCAGCGCAACCGCGAGATTCAAGCCGCGCGCGCCATCATCAAGAAGCAGGTCACCCCCGAGCTGCTCCGCATCCTCAAGAAGAGATTCAACTACCATCTGCCGGTTTTCCAAAAAGGAAATGACCACAAGCTTGACCCCCTCACTGCCGCCTGTATGGACGGCACGCATGAGGTCATCAAGTGGCTTGAGTACGAGCTCGAGCAAAACACCCCCCTAGAATCCTAAACATGGACACAGAACCCAGCACACCCACAGAAAGCAGCCCCGCCGCCACAGACGCAGCGGACGCGCTGAATGAAAACCCCTTCGACTACAGCCACGAGCCAGTAGAGACGAATGAGCCCGCCGATGCCCCCCAGACAGAGGGCGAGGCGAGCTCCGACCCCACGCAGCCAGAAGCAGCCCCCGCAGACTACGCCCTCGATCTGGGCGAGTACTGGGGAGGCACGGACCAACTGCGAGGCAACATCAACACCCGCGCCCAAGAGGCAGGAATCACCGCCGAACAGGGTAGTCGCTTCGTCTCTTCTGTCATCGCCGACATGCACGCCGAAGAGCAAGCACGTCTTGCCGCAGGAGCGCAGCAGCTGCGCGCCGACTGGGGCGAGCAGTACAACAGCAACGTCAAGGCGACACAGGAGTTTATCTCACGCGCGGCACAGGGCGCAGGGCTGAGCCCTCAGCAAGTCGCCCTACTCAATTCACGTGAAGGCTTCCTGCTCATGAACTCCATTCGTCAAGGCCTTGGCGAGAGCCGAGCCACAAGCAGCAGCTCCACAACCCCACCCAACAGCCGCGACCAAGCACGCGACATGCTCCACAACCCCAACAACCCCTACCACGAAGCACTCACCAACTTGAACGCTCCCTTAGAGAAGCGCAGGGAGGCGGTGCAACGCTATAACGAGCTCATGGGAATGACCATCTTTCCCATGCCCTAACCCAACACAATAAAACCATATGGCAACAGACCCCAACAACACCGAAAGCATTGTGGACATGTACCGCGAGTCCTTCGCGCCTGTCCTCATTCGCAGCCTCCAACAGAGCGAGAGCATCCTACGCCCCTTCGCCAACGTCCTCAGCGGATGTAGTGGCAAGAGCCGCGTGATGCCCTCCATCGGCAACACCAAGCTCAATCGCCGCGTGCAGCGTCACCAGCCAATCCAGCGCGATGAGCTCGGCTACGGCGAGCGTCAGATGCGCCCCGAGCTCTTCGAGAAGGCCCTCATGACCTCCTCAGACGATCAGGCACTCAAGGGAGAGTTCCCTCAAAAGATGCAAGATCTCATCGTCGAGCTGGGCGATGCCGCCTTGCGCTCTACCGACGAAGTGCTTCTTGGCACGATCTACGACGACACGCTCAATGACTACGTCATCAAGCAGCATAACAGCATCTCCGCCACCGCCAAGGACGGCAGCCCCTACCAAGGCGGCACGACTGGCGGCTTCTTCGGCGATGCCTACACAGGCGAAGACGGCACAGTGAAAACCCCGCTCCCCCTCCAGCCCTACCTCACAGGCACAGGGCTTGCGAGTCTCTACACAGACTATCAGGGTGAGGCTATGACCCCGCTCGACTTCAAGAAGACCAATGTCATTCCTGTGAACTGGGTGGAGAGCGGCCAGACAACCAGCACCAACCTCATTCTCGACAAGATCCTTGTCGCCATTACCTGCATGGAGGCACGCCACGCCCACCGCAAGGGGGATAAGCTCTGCCTTGCCATCACGCCCAAGCAAAAGCTGCAAATGATGCGCTGGGAGCAGATGCAGAATCAAGACTACGGATTCCAAGCCCTACGCACGGGCCACATCAACGAGCTGCTAGGCGTACACATCCTCGTCACCGACATGATCCCCCGCGTCAATGTGGGCACGACCGCTGACCCTCACTGGGTGCGCGCCCTGCCTATGTGGAAGCAAAGCGATCTTTGCTTTGGGGTATGGCAAGACACAAAGTGCCGCGTCACCGAGCTCGATCAAACCCACATCGACACCCTGCAAGTGCTCATCACCTGTGGATTCGGAGCAGGACGCAAGCGCGAAGAATCCTTCCTCTCCATCCTCGT
The DNA here is from genome assembly GCA_964371905.1 of uncultured Akkermansia sp. Taxonomy (GTDB): domain Bacteria; phylum Verrucomicrobiota; class Verrucomicrobiia; order Verrucomicrobiales; family Akkermansiaceae; genus Akkermansia. The sequence continues at coordinate 14,014 of CAYJOV010000047.1, forward strand.
GGATGAAGGACTCAACAAGTAATTTTCTTTCGACGAATACATAAGCCCGAGTGAGGCTGTCTTTCTCACACGAAGGACAGCCTCGCTTTATTAGAATCCCCGCCTATGGATAAATACAAAATCTATGAACTAGCCCTCAACGCCCTAGGCGAGAAGGAATACAAGCCCGACTCACCCAATGCGAAGCCCTGCGACATCGAATTCGACACCGTACTACGCGAAGCCCTCAGCCGCTACGCATGGACATTCGCCCGCAAGAAGGGCACGCTCTACCCCCTCGGAGGTGACAAGCGCGGCATCTACCCCCTCCCTGCTGATTGCCTACGCCTCCTCACACTCAGCCCCGCCCATGACTTCGAGCTCATAGGCGAGCAGCTCCATATCTCAGAGGCAGAGGGCGAGATAGAGATGCTCTACGTCTCCGATGACATCGCCCGCCGTGGGGAAATCCCCGACCGCTACCCCGCCTTCTGCCGTGGAGTCATCAACCTCCTCGCGGCACGCATCACCATGGCCATTACAGGGCAAGCCAATCTCGCCCAAGCCCTCGAAGAAGTCGCCGCGCGCCACTTCGCCACCGCCATTCTCAAAGACCGCCAGCAAGACGCAAGCAACGACCAAGACCCCTACGCCCGCATTCTGAACAGCGACATCTACTAAAATATCATGGGACTCATCAACAACATCTTTGGCAGCATCAACGCCGCACGCGGTATCGAGGGACAAGCCGATCTCGCCCGCATCGAGGGACAGCGACAGCGCGATAATGCCTACCGCCAAGCCGACGCCACCGAGCGCGAAGCCAAGCTCAACGCCGAGCTCGCCGCCCTCCAAGCACGCCAAACCCGCAGCCAACAAACAGCCGCCGCAGGGCAGGCACGCAACGCCCGCAGTGCCGCAGGCTTTGACATGAGCAGCGGGAGTGGCGCCGCCGCCGAGCAAGCCGTGCATGCCGCCTACGACAGCCAAATCGCCAACATGGCACTCAGCAGCTCCATTCAGCAGGGGAATGCTCTCAACGCCGCCACCACCGCCCGCCATAGCGGGGATGTCTCCGCTCTCTCTGCCAATCTCACCGCCGACAACATGGACGCACAAGCAAAAGCCATGCGCACGAGCAGCTGGTTCTCCGCCGCAGGTGCGCTCACAGGGATGCTATCAGGCGGACTCAGCAGTGCCAGCCAAGGCGGCGACTGGCGACAGATCACCGCCTCCAGCCTCAGCGGGGCAAACACCATGAGCTCCGCCGCCAACGCATTCAACCCCCTCAGCTCCCAGTTCGTCACCCAAGGATGGGATCAGAAATTCATGGGCAACTTCCTTTCACGCAAATAATCACGCCACACATGAGCCAGACCTACAACGGAGCACAACACCAGCTCACCACCGCCCCCAGCCCCGCATTCAACACAGGAGGAGTCACCGAGCGCAACCAGCAAGGCGCAGCTCGCGCCCTGCACAACCTCACAGGCTTGGGCGAGCAAATGATACGATTGGAGGACTTCTCCACCCAGCAAGCGGATGAAGCCGCCCTCAACCAAAAAGCCCGTGAGTTCGACATCGAGGTAGAGAATAGACTCATGCTCCCCGATGGTCATAGTGATTCCTTCTTTGAAAGCAACGGCACACTACGCCAGCGCAAAGTAGACAGCCTCACGCAAAAGTACCGCAAAGACTTTGAAGGCCTCGGAACACACATCATCGACCCCGAGGCGCGCCAACGCATGCAGGCCCGCGCCCAGAACGCCGTAGACGGCATGGGGGCCGCCCTCATCTCACGCGGCGCAAAAGAAGCCCAGCGCAAGGCCATGGCCAACTACCAAAACAACCAAGCACTCGCCCTCGAGCGCGGCGACTACGGCACCGCCCTCAATGCCAACCAAGCCGCCGTCGCAGCGGGACTCATCCCCCAAAGTGAAGCCGAC
>CAYJOV010000048.1:0-4154 GCA_964371905.1 uncultured Akkermansia sp.
CTCTTTGTCATCCTCGTGGTCTTCCTCGGCATCCGTACCTACTACGCGCAGCCTTTCCGCATCCCGACGGGCTCGATGCAGCCTAGTCTCAATGGGATTATCATGCACCCTGTCGATGAGATCCCCGCTCTGCCGACGCGCGTCTGGAATTCGGTGACGAAGGGGAGCTCCTACGTGGATATCAAGGCGGAGAATGACAAGAGTATTGTGAATCTCACCAGCCAGACGAAGTGGCTACTCTTTGTCGAGACGCTCATTGAGTTCAGCGACGGCAGCACGGCGACTGTGCCATCGGCACCGGGTGCCTTCATCGAGTACCTGAGGCAGACTGGGAAGTACAAGCCCAATCCGCTCACACACTCCTTTGCAAGCTACCGCGCGGGCGAGACCATCATCCGCGCGCGCATTGACGCGGGGGACATGGTCATTGTGAATCGCCTCGCCTACCACTTCCGCCGCCCTGAGCTCGGCGAGTCCTTTGTCTTTGACACGAGGGGGATCAATACAGATGCCTCGACGAGCCAGAGCATGAGCGATCAGAGCGAGGGCACGCACTACATCAAGCGCCTCTCTGGTCTCCCCGGTCAGACGCTGAGTATCCAGCAGCCCAACCTTTATATCAACGGTGCTATCCCACAGGTAGCCACCTTTGAGCGCATCAGCAATCGCCTCGCTCCCTACAATCCTTCGGGCTACGTCCCCGCCGATGCCACGACGAACCCCTTCGCCGCCATCACACAGACGCGCTCCCTCGTGCTCCGCCACCTGCCTGACAATCCCAATCTCAACGAATACGCCGCCCTCGGCGACAATACGGAGAATTCTCTGGACTCGCGCTACTGGGGATCGGTGAAGCAATTCAACGTCCTTGGACCTGCTAGTCTCTGCATCTGGCCCTTCACCGAGCACTGGGGTCTCATACCCTGATTTCGTCACCCCTAGCTCACCACCTATTTTCCTCTCTCCCCCCCCCTTTCGCATGACAGAATCGAGTCAAATCACCAAAAACGCCAAGTCCAACCTCGCCTTCACTCTGATGGATCTCCCTCAAGAGAGGCGCAAGCACATGGCCCAGCTCTACGCCTTTTGCCGCATTGTCGATGACATTGTTGATGAGCCGGGCATGAGCGAGCAGGAGCGCTACATCGCACTCGACCGCTGGGAGCAGATCCTGCTGCGCCGCGTCACGCCCATGGAGGGGCTTGAGCAGGAGGTCAGCGAGCTGCTCGATGAGCTAAGGCTCGACATCGCCCCTATGCAGGAGCTCATCGAGGGCTGCCGTAGTGACATCAATCAGCAGCAGCCCCAGACCTGCGAAGAATTCCTCGCCTACTGCTATCAGGTCGCCAGCTGTGTCGGCATCACGAGTGCCACCGTCATGGGCGCGAGTCCCGCCGCGCGTGACTACGCCATCGCCCTTGGCTACGCTCTCCAGATCGTCAACGTCCTGCGCGATGTCGCCGAGGACTACAAGAAGTACCAGCGATTCTACCTCCCTGCCGAGGACATGGCACGCTTTGGCGTCACACGCGAAGACATCATGGAGGGACGCTACAGCCACCGCCTCCGCGAGCTGCTCAACTACGAGGCCTGCCTCGCCGAGAAATTCTTTGGCGACGTCGATGAGGAGTACAACAAGCTCAGCCCCGAGGACAGAGCCGCGCTCGTGCCCGCGCAGGCCATGGGGCTCATCTACCACAATATCTTGGAGAAGATGCGCGAGGATGAATTCCGCATCTTTGAAAAGCGCTACCGCGTCACGAGCTTTCGCAAGCTCTGGTTTCTACTGCGAGCGCGCCTGAGCTCCGTGGGTCTGCCCGCCTTCCCGAGCATCGCGGAGTGGGGATTCTTCAAATCGGATTCAAAGTAGGTCATACTGATCGCCTGAGCGCTTGACAAGTGACTCATATTCAGGCACAATCCATCAGCAACCCACATACAAGTTGACCGACAAGACCATAACTCACGTTTTTCCATGAAAAAAACACGTCTCAAAACATGCATACTGGCACTCGGAGCCACTCTCCTCTGGAGCTCCTGCGAAGACAACAGTACGCCCAGCAGCACCAACACCCCTGCCCAAGCAGCAGCCAAGCCCGAGCAAATCATCACGAGCGCCCTTCAAGAAGCCATCACCAAGCTCCTTGAGCAGTACCCCCAAATCGACCGAGCCAGCATTGCTCCCCAAATGCAGGCTCCCATCCAGCAAGCCGATGGCAGCCAGCTCTACCTCGCCAAAATCACATTTCTCGTCCGCGAGCGTCTCTTGAAGCTCGAGCAGACACCCCGTGTGCTCAATGATCTGCGCAAGGCGAGCAACGACGCGATCAATCAATCCATGCGCCCCGAGGCCAGCTACCTCATGCAAGTAGGAGCACCCACCGCCGTGCTTATCGATGAGGATCGCCAGCCCAAGCCCCTGCCCCCCGAGCTCGACACCGTCGCCCAGAAGCTCAAAGCGCTCGCGGAAGAAAGCGTCTACGTCATCACACATGAAAAAGACAGCAACATCGAGCTCGAAGCCAAGATCACCCTCACACGCTCCCCCAATGGCGTCTGGGTCGTGAGCAACAGCGACATCGACGATCGCCCCCTCTACTCGGTCAAAGAGAGCACGCGCGCCAGCGCGCAGGACAACAGCATCACCATCCTCACTCCCGAGTGGCTGGAGAAGCGCAAGGCCGCCATCTCCACGCTCTGCGAGCAATTCAAACAAGCCGCCGCCCCCTACATCGCCGCACGCGAAGACAAGGCACGCGAGCTCCTGCTCACCCGCGTCACGGGACTAGAAGAGCAACGCCGCAGCGTCATCGAGCAAGCCACGCAAAAGGAACAAGAGCGCATCGAGCGCAAGCGCGCCATTGAGGGCTACCTCCGCGATGGCAGCCTCTACCACGGAGAATGGCTGCGCGGCAACCAATTCGGCAAGCTCTCGCTGCAAATCACCAAGTCCGAGGTCATCAACGACTCCATCCAGTTCATCGGCACAATCTATGACACCGATCTCCCCGCCGCTGTCCTCGATGTCAGCGGACGCGCGGATCTGAGCTCCATCGACCAAGTAGCACCGGTGAATATTACCATCTACAATGGTCAGTACGACCCCGACCAGCCCACCGCCGAGGTCTATGATGCCAAGGACGGCAGCCTGCTGCTCCAGCTCAATGCCGACAACCAGCTCGACGGCATCATGACCTGCAACTCATGGGAAAAGGACTCGGATCGCAACTTCACCATCAAGCTCTCGCCCGCTGGTGGAGCCGCTGCTGCACCTGCCGAAGGCGACAAAGCCAAGGATAAGGACAAGAAGAGCGATAAGAGCAATAAAGGCAAGAAAAAGTAAGCCTCAGCTCCCTCAAAATCTCAATACAAAAAAGCCTCCCTCCACCGCAAGACGCGACGAGAGGGAGGCTTTTTTTATCCCCTTAGCATCGGGGGATGAGAGTTACTCATCATCATTGATGGCGGCCGTGCTGACAGCATCGCGGAACTGGAGCGGATTTTTCACCATATCATACTTGTTCTCCACCTCACCAGTCGTCACGCGGATGGTGCCATAATTAAAAATACGCCCCCAGATCGACTGAGTGACACGCACCCCCTCGCATTTATCAATCATCAGCTCGAGAGCTTCGCGTGTCAAAATCCCCTTTTTGAGAATGATACGCTCATCAGTCACGACAAACTCGGTGGAGAAATACTCCAGCGACTGCTTGATCATCCCGATGAGCCCCCAGAGCGCCACCAGCGCGGGCGCGATCCAGACCCAAGGCCATTGAACATACAGAGCGAGCACGCCCCACAGTGCGCCGGCAAGGATGATCCAAAGAATAGGACAGAGGAAAACAATCCAGTGCTGATTGCTTCTCATGAGGCACTTCTCCCCCTCTAGTAATTGTGTGTACATATATCGTATAGGTGTTTTGCGTTGCGTAACAGATCGAGACAAGACATGCTAGATCTTATGGCTCATCATAGCATTAATGCGAATGCGAGCACAAGCACAATTCCCTCCATCGGCGTGCATGAGCACCCTAACGTATAGCAGATAGAGCCACGACTACTACGCAGCGCGGGCGACTCTGCTCTTGCAGAGTCGCCCGCGTGTGTGCTCAGTGCTCGCTGGGAATAGCCCTGCGATACCTTGCAGAAAA
>CAYJOV010000048.1:4164-15822 GCA_964371905.1 uncultured Akkermansia sp.
ACCCACTCATATGTGCGAAGCAGCGCAGGAGAATACCCCTGCGCGAGCTCGCAGAAAACTTCAGATTAGCGGCGAAGATCGAGGCGCTTGAGGAGATCTTGGTAGAGAGCAAGATCAGTACGCTTGGCGTAGTTGAGGAGCTTGCGGCGCTTGGCGACCATCATGAGCAGACCGCGACGGGAGGCGTAGTCGTGCTTGTTGTTGGCCATGTGTGCTGTCAGGTCGATGATACGGCCTGTGAGGAGCGCTACCTGAAAACCGGTAGAGCCTGTGTCTTTTTCGTTGATCTTGAAGTCGTTGAGGTTAATGTTGCTCATGTGTATGTTATGGTATGTGGGTTGATGTTCGTGGCTGCGGCAATCGACCTACAAGAGCGGTTATCATACCACTTGGGCACAAAGAAGCAAGCCCAATCTGCTCACAGAGGCAAAGTAATTGGCATAACGCACTTCGTTTTGGATATTTTTATGATCTCCTGCAGCGAGATTATAGGATAATCTTCGGAGAAATACGACTCAGCAAAGAAAAAATAATTGATGCCACAAAGCAGATTTTTGCGTGACAGCACAAATCCACTTTACAGCGCTAAAAGGTTAGTGTAAAGTAATAGCAAGCGATGGACTTTGTAACATATAATCGATGATCGCTTTGCGATATATTGTCTATCAATAACTTAAGAGTGGAAATACACATTATTCATTACATATGAAACTCAAGATAAACACGGCACTGCGCGCGCTACTGCAGGCTTGCCGCGCCTCGGTCTTTACCCTGACAGCGATCAGTACTGTCATTGGAGGCACATTTGCTTACAACCTTCACGCCCTTGGAAATGATCTTGAAGGCGTAGCAGGCACCTATACCCTTACAGAGGTGGATGGCGTAAAAAAGCTTAGTAACGGCTCTGAAACAGTCGATTATACAGGAACTGTTTTTTTCCAAGGCACAAGAACTGGAGGAATTCATGGCGACATGACAGTCAATGTGGATAGCGGGACGCATAGTGTCACCTTTATACCCAATGGTGGGGCAAGCTTTGACGTCGCGTCAGAAGAAAACCCCGTCAATCTCGCGATTAATGTATCAGGTAGCTCGAATATCACCTTTGGGACGAATAATCTACTCTACCACTGGGCTAACAACGATTCTACTATCAATGCCTATGTGAATACGAACATCAATGTCAACACGACAGGCTCTGTAAGTGCTCTGCTCCTGACAGTTGAGGCAAATAAAACAACTGACACTCGCAAATTCTACGGCACACAGAATGTCACCTACACCGCTGGTACTGTGGGTCTCGGTACTGACACCACTGGTTATTCGACGCTATCACTAGCAGCTGGGTCGAAGGCCGCCCAAATCATCGGTGATATCAACTATACCTTCGGTACGGTTGGCGCAGATAATGACGCACTCACCTTTGCAGGAACCGTCTACGCAGGCATCGTCAACAAGGGTGCAACAGGCGGTAAGGTCACGGGTGATACCAATATCACGATAAATAGCGGCACCTTTACCAGTGTCTTTGGAGCTGGTGAGGGAGGCTCCTCCCACGTGGGGAATGTGACGATCACCTATAACGGCGGCATTATCGGCAATCAGATCAGCGCCACCGCAGGCGCGAGCATCTCCGAAGTAGCCACCCTCAATGTCGGAGGCGAGCTCAACAGCTCCAAGGTGGCGATGTCTACCTTCGACGTGATTAACACCACATCTGCTGCGGGCAATCTCATCGTGGACAGTGCTGTCACCATCGGTGCCGGTCAGACGCTCAGCCTAGGTTCAAGCTCAGCAGTAACGGTTAACAATGTTCTCACACTCAATGGTGAGCTCGATCTTGGAGGTGGCAACCTCACCATCGGCAGTGGTGGATCACTGAGCTTTGGGGCAGATGTCCTCATCGACCTCTCTACTATAGGTGGCGCGACATCAGAGCTCAACTATACGATCTTCACAGGTGGTATATCTTCCAGCTTCACATCCCTCGACTGGTCGAATCTCACAGGCCTCACAGGGATCAACCAATCCACACACAACTTCAGCTTTAGTGATACGGGTACCCTCACATTCACCATCGCAAACAGCTGGACGAATAGCGCTGGTAGTGATAACCTGACTTGGGGAGTAAATGCAGAATCCTCTGGTGACGCTACTGACACCTTTGCGAATGGGGATAATGTGATTTTCTCAGCCACGACTACGGCCAATGTCTCGGGGAACATCGAGGCAAATAACGTCGCTATCGCTGACTCTGCGACGCTCACTCTCGGTCTTGCTGAGGCTGGTGCTACGCTAGAGGCGGGGTCTTTCACTGTGGGAGCTGGCAGCACACTAGACATCTCTGCTGATGTCCTCACCGCGAACTCTACCGGATTTACCGGGGGCGCAAGCTCCAATATCATATTTGCCACGGGTGAGAACATCGCTGCAGCGTACGACTTCTCTAGCTATAGTGGAGCACTCACCGTGACCTCTGGGACTCTCACATCTGCCACCAAAGAGCGCTTTGAGAACCTCTCCGAGTTGAACTTAGGTAGCGGCACGACCTTTCACCTGACTGAAACTCTATCTGATGCTGAGCACCGCCAGCTCGATAACCTCAAGGGCGGAGACGACACCACCCTCTCAGTCGCCTTCGTCGGTCAGACCGGAGATTCACATAACAATAACAATGGTCGCATCCACCTTAGCAATGAGTTCACAGGCGCGATTGAGGTGCGCGAAGGTCGATTGAACCTTGCCTACAGCGGATTCGGAGGTGCGCAAAAAGTCATCATCGGCAACTCTGGATCTGGAAGCAATAGCGGTCTGTATCTCAATACCGGAGGCTCAGGTTCATTTGGTGCAAGTCTCACTGTAGAAGTGAAGGCGGGCACGACAGGCTACCTCTCTCAGGATAATGGCGCTCACGTCATCGCCTCTAGCTTTGTCGGTGACGCAAGCACAGCTCTACGCAAGATTGACGTGAACAATCTCACCGTATCGGGCGATATGTCTGGCTTCTATGGCAAGCTCCAAGTAGCAGAGAGCATCTTCACGGTGACATCGAGCAGCGCGACCAACATCGCAGGCATAGGCATCAAGGGGGGAGCGACTTTTGCCGTCGGCAGCGGTGGTAGCGTCAGCACCCCTGAGCTCCTTGTAGAGTCGGGCACGGGCACGCTCAATGTCCTCAGCGGTGGTACTCTATCGCTCACTAACGGCTTCTCATTGGCAGCCAATACTCTCACACTCAATGTGAATAGCGGCTCCACATTGAATCTTGGCGACACCAGGGCAAGCGGTGCAGGCACCATCAACGCCCGTATCGCAGGCGGTGCTACAGTCAACGCCACTTCAAGCACTACGGACGTGTTCAACAACCTCGAACTCAGTGGATCTGGCAATGTCATCCTCAAGTCTAGCCTAAATAATGCGAGTGTGATTGTGAGTGGCGCGATCTCCGGTACTGCTGGACTCTCCATCAACGGACAAACGGGACAGGTATTTGATCTGGAGGGTATCAATACCTACGAAGGGGGCACCCATATAGCTGCAAACACCGTGGTGACGGCCACATCCTTGGACACATCTTTAGGTAGCGGTTCTGTCAACTTCGTCGATGCAAGCTCGATTCTCTCCGTGAACCATAGTCTGCAGATTAAAGGAAAAGACAGCAGCAGCAGCCTTTCCTATAGTGCAGATCGTACGACTAGAACCTATACGAATCTCTCGCTGAAAACGACAACGACCGCATCGGAAGAGATCAGCAATAGCAAGTTTGTGAATACGGATATAACGCTCTATGACCAATCAACCTTAACGCTTACCAATGTCATCATCGACGCAAATAGTCGCATATCCAACGCCGATGCTACGCTGATAATCACAGATTCGACCATTGAAGCATCTGTTGCTGGTGGTAGTCTTGTAAAATCTGCCAACACCGCTGTAACGACAGAGGATATTTCTAGCGATATTGCGCTTATCTATAGCCTCACGAATATTGATGTCAAGACCGTCGAGCTCTCGGGAAGTCTTACGCTCACCGTCGATCTGGCAGATGATGCAGGCTGGGCTACGGAGTTCAATGATGCGCTGAGCATGGGACCTGTCGGCTTTGAGCTGGACAAGATCGGTACTGATGCATTTACAGGCGATTATGGTAATGTCTACATTAACGTGATGAATGGTGATAGCTCACTGTTCTCCAATGTAGCATTGGGTGTAACGACCTCTAGCGCAGGCAATGTCGTATTCTACATCCCTGAGCCCAGCACCGTGACGATGAGCCTTCTTGCTCTTGCAGGTTTGGTCGCACGTCGCCGTCGCAAGGCTGCTAGCTGCTAATATCAACAAGCTATCAAGGAGAGCTCTTTAGAAATAATCTCCTGATTCTCCATCCCTCCATCCTCTTGTCGCGTACTGTGCGTGACGAGGGGACTGGGGGGATTATTCTTTTCGCACAGTGCTGACCATGCAGAAAAAGCGGTCTCAAGGTAAGCCTATCTTAATGGATCAACATGTTCAGCAACAGAAATTGTACCGTGCCACCCATCATTAAATACGCTGGCATCACCTATGTGTGCTTCTTTGTCGATCAGACAAGGGAGCGCAGAAGGATACAATGTGATGCCTGCTCTCCAAAGGCGGGAGATAAACAGCCTGAGGGGTAAGGTGCGCTCTTGATTGTTGTATGTTATGACATATTACGAGAGCAGTATCATCACTTTTGCGCTTGTATCACTTCATCGATTATGTTATCTGTTGATTTGATCTTTATAAACAGATTTTTTATGAAAGCACCCATTTATACATTCGCGCTTGCCACACTCATTGGCATCATGCCCGCCTCCGCGACCATCCACAGTGAGGACAGTGACAAGCTGCGCGAGATCTTCGCCAGCACCTTTGAGGAGAAGCTCGCCCCCAAGGACGCCGCGCGTGCTCTCGCGGACTTCCGAGCTCAGGCAAAGACTCAGAAAGTCCCCGCCGCCTTGGCAAAACTCGTCACCGCCGAGACCATCGCCGATCTCAATATGCTCGGTCGCTACCCGCAGCATGGCATCGCCGAGCAGATCCTCGTCTACCTCGACAAGGGGCTCGCTATCTCGCTGATCAAGCGCACGGATGACAAGCATGTGATCAATTTCACGCGCTACGAGGCCGGCGCGGATGGCGTGACGCACGCGCTCGCGCCTGTCACGATGATCAATCCCGCGACGAAGAAGCCCTACTTTAGCCTACCCGAGGAGCTGCTCGGAAAGATCGCGAAGAAGGAGGATCAGCAACGCATGAAGCTCATGCACCGCATTCTCAATGAGAATGTCGCGGCGATGACGCCCGTCTATCACCTCTCATCCAAGAAGTACGCGAAGGGTGACTACATGGGCCAGATGGTCAACACGCCTGTGGCCTTCTATGAGCGTCAGCTGCAGTTCTTCCCCGCTCAGTTCCCCAGTGAGGAGGTGCCTGTGCGCAAGGCGCTGGGCTACATCTATCACGGCTATGAGGAGCTCAGCAAGCATCCTCAGGTCTATTATGCTCAGGAGGCTTACCGCGGGACGACTCCCTCTAGCATGATGCAGGTCTACTTTCACCCCGGGGGGAATGTGTACAAGCCCAGCGTTGTCTTCTCGACAAAGCATTTTGCGAAGCTGGAGCAGGCGCATGTGGCCACCCAGCTCATGGAGAAGGCGGACTACCTCTACTACGTCCAGCAGCAGCTCCAAGGGATGCTCAAAAAGCAGGGTGTGCTGCCTGAGACCTCTCCCGACAAGGCGGGGCTGACTCCCGAGCAGCAGATTCTCGTCAGGTGGAGCAATGCGATGGATCACTACATGCTGCGCCTCATGGGGCAAGCCGGTCTGGTGGCTCCGCCCAATAAGCATTCTCGCGGTCATAGCACGCTAGCGGGCTCTCAGCGTATGAAGCTCAAGCACCTTGCCCCCATCATGGCCAAGGAGACGATTGAGCCAGTCACAGAGCAGGATAAAAGCAAGGCTCAGGCTCTTGCGAAGCGCAACAAGGAGAAGAGTGATGCTCTCCATGATAAGGAGTACGAGCCAGAGCGCAAGAGGCTCGAAAAGCATATGAAGAGTGGCGGCACGGCGCAGAATTACGACAGGAATATTAATCCCTAGGTGTCATCTCTTGCTTACTTTGGCAGGAGTTCACCATGAATGACTGCCAAGGTAATAGCAAGCCCTCTTTTTAACATCTTTTATGCACATGAAAAAATACATTATTCCTCTCTTGGCATTGAGTACATTGTGCTCATGCAGTCAGCAGTCCGACCCCACTTTTGGACAACCCGATCCCTTCCTCTATCCCAGCGTCAAGGGTGAAGAGCTCACCAAGCTGCGCCAACAGCTCATGGATATCAAGCAGAATGGCTACGCCCTACGCGTGCGCGAGACACTCGATCCCAATGATGCGAGGCGCAAGCCCAAGCACCTCGTCTATCAGGTCAAGCGTCAGGCTGACTGGGATGCCTTGATTGATCGCTGGCTGGCGGTGGAGGAGTGGATGACAATGACTGACAGACCAGACTACAAGATCAGTGTGTCCCTCCCCAGGTATTGGGTCGCGATCGACTTCATCGATCAAAAGGGGCGCGATATTCTCTCCGTGAATATGCGTCACCTCCAGTCCTATGTCTATCAAAAGGAGGGGAAGGGCAAGGATGGGAGGAGCTGTATCTATGAGGATGTGATGGAGCATCTCCTCAAGGATTATCCGCGTCTCCGTCCCCAGCGAGAGTACGTGAAGAAGGCTCAGCAGGGCGATGCCGAGGCTCAACTGGCGCTCGCTGAGGATTATCTCAGTGATGCGAAGCTGGTCGATAGCAAGCCCTATGATGCCAAGCTCGGGCTCTATTGGCTGGAGCAGGCGGCGAAGCAGAATTCGAACAGGGCGCTCGGGAAGCTCGCAGAAATTTACAAAGAGGGCAAGCACGGCGTGACCGCAGACAAGGCCAAGGCAGCCGCCTATTACCAACAGGCCGCGTCTCATACGACCTATCCCGAGCTGCGCAAGGCCTACCAAGAGGCTGCGCGAGATCTATCACGCTGAGCTCTGCGCGTGTGAGAGCATCTCTTTGCTGGCAGCACTCGCACACGGGGTAGCGCCGACAAGGAAAGCAGCTCCCTGTCATGACGGGAGTCGAGCTCCAGATCTATGACTCGCTAGGCGTACTCGCGGCTGCGGTGGGTAGATGCGGGGTGAGCGTGTGATGCGCACGGTGCTCCTGCGTGAGTGCATGCTCCTCGGCGCGTCGCTGGAGCTGCTCTTGCATGCGTAGCGGACGGCTGGGGAGCTCGGTGTGCAGCTCGGCGGTGGGGGTGTAGCTGCCGTCATCCATGAGGAGAAAGGAGTTCGTATTGTCCCTCAAGCAGGTGTCGAGGATGTCGCGCGCGCGCTGCGCGAGGGCGGGGTCTTCTAGCGGGATCATGAGCTCGACGCGCTTGTTGAGATTGCGGCTCATCCAGTCGGCGCTGGTGATGTAGGTGAGGGGGTGTCCTCCATTGTGGAAGCTCAGGATGCGCGCATGCTCAAGGTAAAAGTCGAGGATGCTGATGATGCGCGTGTTGCTGCGCGCGCGTAGCGAGCTGGGTACCCAGCAGCAGATGCCGCGTATGTTGAGGCGTATTTGCACGCCGGCCTCGGCGGCGCGCTCGAGCGCGTCCATGACAGCCTTCTCATTGAGGGCGTTCATCTTCGCCTTGATTTCGGCGTATTCACCGAGGCGGGCGCGGGCGGTCTCGGCGTCGATGAGCTCGATGATGCGCTTTTTCATCATGTCGGGCGAGGGGTAGATGCGGCGGAATCCCGTGAGCTGGGTGAGGCCGGTGACGGTGTTGAAGAATTGGCTCGCGTCTGATCCTAGCTTGTCATTGCAGGTGAGCAGCGAGAGATCCACGTAGGCGCGGGCGGTGGATTCGTTGTAGTTCCCTGTGCCAAAGTGGCAGTAGCGGCGCAGCTGCCCGCCCTCGCGGCGTACGATGAGTAGGATCTTGGCGTGGGTCTTGTAGCCCTTTACCCCATAGACGACTTGGACGCCCGCGCGCTGGAGTCGCTCGGCCTGAGTGAGGTTGTTTTGCTCGTCAAAGCGGGCCTTGAGCTCGATGAGGACGGTGACTTGCTTGCCCGCCTCGGCGGCGCGGCAGAGTGCTGCGATGAAGCGCGAGTCCTTCGCTGTACGGTAGAGCACCTGCTTGATGGCGATGACATGCGGGTCGCGCGCCGCCTCCTCGATGAGGCGGATGACGGGCTCGTAGGACTCGAAGGGGTTGTTGATGAGGATGTCGCCTTGGACGATGTTTTCAAACATGCTGATGTGCGCATCGACACCTTGGGGCACGGCGGCCTTCCACACGGGGGCTTTGTGCGCGTCGTTGCCCGATTCAAAGGCCATGGACATGAAGTCATTGAGGCGTAGAGGTCCATGGACGAGGCTGATCGTCTCCTCGCGGGCGTTGAGGGTGCGGGCGATGTGGTGGCGAAAGAGGATGGGCGTGTTGGCGGGGAGCTCAAGGCGGATGCAGTCGGAGAATTTGCGCGCAATGAGGACTTCGGACATTTCTTCTGCCATGTCGCCGTCTTCGTCTTCGAGGATGATATCCCCGTTGCGCGTGAGGCGGAAGACGCTGCTGTAGAGGACTTTTTCCGAGGGAACGAGCAGGGGGGCAAAGTGGAGTACGAGGTCTTCGAGCAGCATAGAGCCCTTGTGCTGACTGAGCGGGAGTTGCTGTCGGCGGGGCAATCCCTCGGGTAGGACGATGGCGACAAAGCGGCTTTGGGACTCTTCGCTGGGGCTCGGCTCGGCTCGGCTGGCTAGCCCCAAGCCGACGATGAGCTTGAGCGAGGGGAGCGGGGTGTGGGGGTGATCGCCGAGTGCCAGTAGCGTGAGCGCGGGCGCGATGTGGTGGAGAAAGTACTGCTCCAGCTCCGCGAGCTCCTCCTCGCTGAGGCTGCTAATCTGGGTGGGCTGGAGATCCTGCTCGGTGAGGAGGGGCAGCAGCTGCTCGTTGTAGATCTGGTACTGCCGCGCGACCATGGCGGAGACGCGGGGGAGGATGAGGTCGAGCTGGTCGCTTGCAGTGAGACCGCAGATGTCGGTGCTGCGGTTGCCCGCCTGCGCGAGCAGGGTGAGCCCTCCGATGCGGACTTGGTAGAACTCATCAAGATTGCTCGCGGAGATGGCGAGGAATTTGAGGCGTTCGAGCAGGGGGCTTTCGGTGCGGCTGGCGAGGTGGAGGACACGCTCGTTGAATTCGAGCCACGAGAGTTCGCGATTGAGGTACATGGTCGTGGGGAGAGGGTCACCGCGGGGAGCTGCCCTGTTCTAGGTGGGAGCTTTATCCCTCGGCGGGGTCTTGGTAGTGGGGTAGGGGGCTTACTTCGTTTCCGGTGAGAGGGGCGCGGCGTTGGTAGACATGGGGGGCGAGCTCGGGGCTGCTTTCGTAGGCGTCGCGGAACATTTCGAGCTTTGCATCCATATTATCGAGGTAGTGGAGCAGCACGGCCTCGGGGGTCTTGGGCACGACGGGTGAGCCAAAGGCAAGCTCGCCATGGTGCGAGGCGACGAGGTGGAGGAGGTGGATGCGTACCTTCTCGGTGGGGGGCTCAAGGCGACTCCACTCGGCGCGACGCTCGGGGGTCATGACAAAGCTCCAGAATTTGTTGATCATCTCCATGCCGATGGGGATGTGTCCGAGCAGCTCGGCGACCTCGCTGTAGGGCATGGTAAAGCCCTTTTCCTCGTACTGATTCTCCCACATCTTGCCGCAGTCGTGGAAGAGGATGCCCGCGATGAGGAGGTCCTCATTCACCTGATCATAGATGGCGCAGAGGGCATGCCCCGCGCGCATGATGCCCGCGACATGCTCGACGAGGCCTCCGCGGCGTGCGTGGTGAAAGTTCCTCGCGGCAGCACAGCGGCGGAAGCGTTCTTCAAAGGTGTCCAGCAGGCTGCGACAGAGGTAGCGCAGGCGCGGATCGCGCAGCGCGTGAGCGCGCTCGACGATGTAGTCCCAGTCCTGCTGCTGCTTGGCGATGAGTGGGGCACTGCCCGCGAGGAGCTCACGCTCTTCCTCGGCACTGAGGGGACGCAGGCTGAGATCTCTGACCTCCATGCCAAAGCTGCCATTCTCCCAGCTGGCGCGTAGCTCAAGGCTGCTTTTCTCGGCGAGCTGGCTGCATTCATGATACCACGGGGCGTTGTCCCAGACCTTGAGGGCGAAGCTGGAGGTGATGTCGGCGAAGTGGAGCTCAAGGTAGGGCTTGCCTGTCTTGGTGACTTTATCGAGCTTTTGGGTGAGCTGTGCGTAGAGGCTGCCTTGGACAGGGGCGTTTTGGGATTCTTTCTTGAGTTCGTTGATACTATTCCAGCGCATGAGGGTAAGAGGGGGATGGGGGTGTTAGAATGCGGCAAATACTGCGTCTCTCATGCTAGAAATTCTCGCGCGAAAAGTCAAGCCGAAAGCTCCTTTGTGTCAAAACTATCACAGAAATGGAGGATCGCTAGCCCCGACTCGTTGCGAGCTGCGGGATAGCGCGCAGCAGCTGGCGCGTGTAGTCGCAGCGCGGGCGCTCAAAGACCTCGTGCGCGGAGCCCTGCTCGACGAGCTGCCCGCGCTGCATGACGGCGATGCGATCGCTCATGTAGTGTACCACCGAGAGGTCGTGCGAGATGAAGAGGAGTGCAAGCTGCATCTCCTCGACGAGCTCGCGAAGGAGGTTGAGAATCTGGCTCTGCACGGAGACATCCAGCGCGGAGACGGGCTCGTCGGCGATGATGAGCGCGGGGCGTGCGGCGATGGCGCGCGCGATGGCGATGCGCTGACGCTGCCCGCCGGAGAACTCATGAGGGTACTTGTGCATCAGCGCGGGATCGAGCCCGACGCGCTGGAGGAGCTCCGCGAGCGCGTCCTGCTTTTCAGCCCGCGTGTGGGGGCGCGTCTCGGGACGCTGGCAGAGTGCCTCAAGCAGGGTATTGTAGATAGAATGTCGAGGATTGAGCGAGCTATAGGGGTCTTGGAAGACCATCTGAAAGTCGAGGCGGCGGCGGCGCAGCTCGCGTGCGGAGAGCGCGGTGAGGTCTTCGCCACGCAGCAGGATGCGCCCCGAG
This sequence comes from uncultured Akkermansia sp., assembly GCA_964371905.1. GTDB lineage: Bacteria > Verrucomicrobiota > Verrucomicrobiia > Verrucomicrobiales > Akkermansiaceae > Akkermansia. The sequence continues at coordinate 15,278 of CAYJOV010000048.1, forward strand.
CTGGGGGCTTGGAGCTGCATGATGCAGCGCGAGAGCGTGGACTTCCCACAGCCCGACTCGCCCACTAGCCCGAGGATTTCTCCCTGCTCGATGTGCAGACTCACGCCATCGACGGCCTTCACCGTCTGGCGCACACTCCCCCAGATATTGCGCACGGGGAAGTGGACATGAAGATCCTCGACTACTAGAAATGACATGCCCCTACTGTAGCATGTTTCTCCCCCAGTCGCAAGCGCAAGAGCTGCCCTATCTCTGGCATGGCAAACTGTTATCACTTTGCGGAATGATTTTCTTTGACATTTTGAAGCAAAACCACTACACTGTTCCCTCCCCGCGCAAGCTGCTTCTCATAACAACGAAAGGCTGCGGAGGATAAGCAGCGCCTTTTACATATCCCCGCCTCTCCTGATCTAAGGAAGGCAAAAATCAACACACAATGATCAACGAACTCATTACCAAGATGGTGGAAGCCGGTGTACACTTTGGACATCAGACCCGCAAGTGGCACCCCAACATGAAGAAGTACATTCTCACACAGAAGAATG
>CAYJOV010000049.1:0-15398 GCA_964371905.1 uncultured Akkermansia sp.
ATCCAGCCTAAAAGCACTCAAAAGCTGCCTCGTGAAGCGTTTTTCTGAATTTTCCTATTTAGAATGACGAGAATTTAGAAGCCCCCTTTAGAGTTACCCTTAGACGCTCATGCTGCTTTTTTTCAGCGTGAGCGTCTCTGGGTTCATCGTTGCTTTCGCATTGCATCCAGTAGCTACTTGTGCTACAATGCCCCAGCATGCTCGCTCCGCTGAAACTCTTTGCCACCAAGCTCGCCATCTTCACCGTCGTGCTCCTCTACCTCGCGCTTGATCTCTGGCTCTTCCAAGGCCCGGTCTGGAAGATCATCCACGAGAAGCCTAGGATCGAAGATCAGCAGGACAAGCCCCTCGCGCGCCTCTACGGCGAGGCCCTACGCCAGAGCGACTGGACGCGCCAAGCTAGCATCATGGCCTTTGAGCGCGGCCTCGAGCGCATGCCTGAGCAGGCGCATGACAGTGTGCTCATGGAGCTGCTGCGTCGCGCCCTGCTACGCATACGCGTGCACTACAATGACAACAATGTCCCCCGATTTGAAAAGGAGGCTCGCGTCGAGCTCGCCCGCATGTCGAGCCGCGCCGCCAGCCCCGAGGCATGGGCGCAGCACCTCGCCGACCACGGCGAGACCGAGCAGTCCCTGCTCCAGCAGATCGAGGGCACCCTGCGCCAGCAGCACCTCCTCGAGCGCGGTATCAAGCAGGTCACTCAGGTCAGCGATGAGGAGCTCGCTCAATACTATGACGCGCTCAAGCAAGAGCTGCTCATCCCTGCCTCCCGCCGCGTGCGCCATCTCTTTCTACGCCATCTCAACCGCGATGCCAGTGAGCTCAAGACACAGATCGAGAGCCTCTACCAGCGCGTCCTCACAGGAGAATCCCTCGCCGAGCTCGCGCGCCAGCATAGCGAAGACCGCAACACGGCCGCTCAGGGCGGTGATCTTGGCATTATTTATGAGAGTAATCAGCTCCCCCTGCCTGAGCTCCAGCTTTTTGGCGCAGACGCGCTCGAGGCGGGCAAGCCCACCCTCATCAAGAGCCGTTGGGGCTGGCATATCGTGCTGGCCGATGACATCACCCCCGCGCGCATCCCCACGCTAGCCGAGGTCGAGCCCAGCCTGCGCTCCGCTTTGGAGAGCGCGCGCCGCGCTTGGGCGGTTGATCAGTACTTTCAGACCAGTTTCCAATCATTATTCAACGACGAGCACATTCACATCTATGAGCGATAGCACCCTCACCACACGCCGCGCCACCCAAGGCATACGAGCCACCCTCACCGTCCCCGGAGATAAGAGCATCTCCCACCGCGTCGCCCTGCTCGGCGCGATGGCGCAGGGCACGATGCGGGTGGAGAACTTCCTCTGTAGCGAAGACTGCCTCAATACCCTGCGCGCCATGGAGCAGCTGGGAGCCCGCGTCAGCGAGCGCGATGCGAGCGACCCCACCAGCTTCTGCCTCACAGGTGTGGGCATGAGCCCCCAAGCCCCCGCGCAAGACATTGACTGTGGGAACTCAGGCACAGGCATGCGCCTCATGGCCGGTCTCCTCGCCGGCCTCCCCTTTAGCTCGCGCCTTTACGGGGATGAGTCCCTCAGCTCACGCCCGATGAAGCGCATCATCGCCCCCCTCACCCTCATGGGCGCGCAGCTCGAGGCTCAAGGCGCACGCGACGGCTGCGCCCCCCTCGCTATTACAGGCGGTCAGCTCAGCCCCATCCACTACGATCTCCCCATGGCCAGCGCGCAGGTGAAGAGTGCCGTGCTGCTCGCGGGTCTGCTCGCCGACGGGCGCAGCTCCGTACACCAGCCCGCCATCACGCGCGACCACACCGAGCGTCTGCTCGCCCACTTTGGCATCCCCTGCGAGGTCTCCGATGATGGGCTCGATGTCGCGCTCACAGGCCCCATCACCCTTGAGGCACGAGATATTGTCATCCCCTCGGATATCTCTAGTGCCGCCTTCTGGATCGTCGCCGCCCTCATCGTCCCCGAGAGCGATCTTCTTCTTAAAAATGTCGGGTTGAACCCGACGCGTGATGCCATCATCCACGTCCTCAAGCGCATGGGAGGCGATATAGAAATCACCCCCAATGAGGCATCCCTCACAGGCGAGCCCTACGGTGATCTCCGCGTGCGCTACAGCCCCGAGCTACGCGGCACCGAGTTGCTAGCCTCCGAGATCCCCAATCTCATCGACGAGATCCCCATCCTCAGCATCGCCGCCGCCATGGCACAGGGCGTCACCTCCATACGCAACGCCAAGGAGTTGCGTGTCAAGGAAAGCGACCGCATAGCTACCACGGTGGCCAATCTCCGCGCCATGGGCGCGCAGGTCGAGGAATACGAGGACGGCATGGAAATCACAGGCGGGGCTCCCCTGCACGGTGCGAGCATGGATAGTCACGGCGATCACCGCATCGCCATGAGCTTTCTCATCGCAGGGCTCTGCGCCGAGGGCGAGACGAGCCTCTCGCGCTGCGAGAATATCAACACCTCCTACCCTGGATTCGATCAGCATCTACGAGAGTTGGTTTGAGCTCTTTCGCGTCTAACAATCAATGTATTACATGGTAAAAATGCATCTTTTACCCCTTTTCCACTTGGAAAGTGTACAGCGTTTTATTAATATATGGCATATTACCTATTAGACCACTAATAGCATTTTTTTATGAAAATTAAACTTCCATCTCTCTTGAAAAGAGCGCTGCTAGTCGCTCTTTTTGCAACGAGTGCCCTCTCTACCACAGCATGGGCTCAAACGACGGCGACTGCCGCGGCGAACACGATTACAGTATCAGGATCAGGTACTGAAGCAACTTTGCCCACATGGGGCTTGAATAATACCATCATTTTTGATGCGACGACAGACGCAACAACTGTAGTTAACTACACGGGGCTTCTCACCAATTTGGCCGAGATTAACATCGCCGCTGGTGGCGGTGGCATCTTACAGGCCACGGCAGGGAATACGGGCGATCGCTACGTGACCGTTCCCGCTGCTGGTCTGACCATCAATGCGAATGAAGACTTCACCTTCGATCTGGTGAATGGTTTTGACTCGGGTGGCGGTCAGTATGCTCGCAATTTTGCTGTAGGCTCTAGCAGTGCTACATTCAACATTGCCACGGACAAGACCTTCACCCTCATCGGCGACATGGTCGGTGATGCGACGGGCTCCTTTAATATCAAAGGTGGCGGCATCTTGGCTTATACCTTCAGTGAGCCAGTCGCTGATGGCACGGGAGCTGCCACACAGCACGACAATGGCACCGCTTTCAATATCTCTGAGGGGGCTACATTCGATCTCTCGAGCAACGCAGCGAGCGATATGACAACCATGCTCTTGGCGGGGCGCGTATCACTGACGACGGGTAATATGAAGCTCATGACAGAAGCTGTCAGCATCTCCAACAATATGACCATCACAGGCACGAGCAACATCACAGGTGCTACAGACCTGACCCTTACGGGTACGCTCCTGATGGATGATGCCGCTGCGCTTTCCTTTGGCGAGAGTGTCGTTAACCTTTCAGGTGCAACATTCGATCTGAGCCAGCTGGGCGATGGAGAGAGCTTTACACTTTCCTACACAGGAGCTGGCAACATCACGGGCTTGACAGTAGGATCACCTACGACAGGCATTACAGGTCTTGATTTGAATCAGACTGCAAGCTGGTCCTTCGATGATGCTCTTGATACATGGACGCTGAGTGTCAGCGGAGCCGCCGCACAGACTCTGGATTGGACAGGTGGCGATGGCACGTGGGCTCAGGGTGGTGCTGGCTGGACGACGACAGGGGCGACACCTACGGCTGCCGATTTCAACAGTGGCGACGTCATTGTCCTGAGTGGCCCTGGAGCGACCCTGACAGTCGACGGAGAGGTGACGATAGCCTCGCTCACCGTCACTGGTGGTGACTACATGATTACGACCGATTCCACGACCGGCGAAGCAACGGATGGCATCACGAATCTGGGTGCTATCGTCAAGAGCGGCGCGGGTACTCTCACACTCTCTGGCGATCTAGGACTTGCAGGTAATATGAATATCCAAGCTGGCACGGTTCACATCGGCTCAGCAGGAGCGGTCGATGGGAATCAAGTGCAAATCAGCGCTGGTGCTACGCTGAGCGCTGGTTCGTATCTCGGTACGGTCACGCTGAACTCAGGTGCAGTCTATGATCGCGTGTCTCAAGGTTATACTGTTATTGTAGGTGAAGGCACTGTGCTTAAAGATAATGTGAAGATGCGCATGACAGGTGTGACGACGACGATCATGGGTGGCGGTACTTATGAGATTGATAGTATCCTCTTGGGTAATACAAGCGGGGCGAGCACAGCATTGAATATTAATGCAAACACGACGCTAAAGATTGCAGGGAGTGCACTGAGTAATAGTGGAGGTAATGGTAGCTTTATGCTTTCTAACTATCCTAACTCCACGCCGAATGAAGTGAATGTGAGCGGTATTCTTGATGTCAATGCGGGTATCTCCTTGCGTGATGGTAGTGCTATAGTCAATGTGAACGATGGCGGTGAGTTCATCATGCGCAAGGGCTTGGCCGCGGTTCAAAATGAAAGTGGTAAAACAGCTAGTATCACAGTTGCTAGTGGAGGCACACTCACGCTCTTTAATAAGGATACGACTCATACGGGAGATTCCAAATTGAATGTGCTAGCAATCACCACCACGATGGCATCAGGCTCTACCCTCAAGGCGGGCAATGATGTGGTGGAAGATAATGTCACAAAGATTTCAACGACAACCGTCTCTGATGCGATCACCTACGCGGAGAATGCCTCGGTCACCTTCGAGGCGAATGTTGCTGACAATGGAGTGATCTATACGCTCGTCCAAGACTTGGTGCTAGATCATGCCATTAATCTGGGGACAGGGACGGCCACTACTGCGGGTGGCGGACGCGTCACCTTTACCGATCAGCTCACAGCTGCGAATCTTGAGGTGTCAAATCAAATCAATATCGACAGCACTGCCAATCTGCGCATCAGCAACAGCATTGCGACGGGAGGCATGGCAATAGCCAATGCTGGTAATGGTGCCGCTATACAGCTACAGGCGAATGCTGGTCAGACGGCCTATCTTGACTCCTACGGTATTTACAATGCCCAGCTGACGAATGCAACTCTCACTCGTAAGGATGATTTGTTTGGTGCATCAATCAATAATAGTACTCTGACTAACTCAAAAATCGGTGAAGGAACTTACACCCTCGCAGGTACAGTCGTCCTCGACGACACGACCTTGGACGAGAATACGGTGCTCACCCTCGGCGCAAACACGGTGCTGACGCTCACTGGTACATCGACTGTTGGTATTGACCAAATGGCAGCCGCCAACAAAGGCACTACTGATATCACCCTGACAGGTGGCTACGAAGGAAGCGCTACCTTGGGCGGAGATGGCACACTCACCGATATTGACACACTGGAGGGTACGCAGCTCAGCCTGCCCCTCTACACACTCGACGTGGCAGCTTTTGCTGACTACGCCTCGGTTACGGTGCAAAATTCATTGACGCTCAATATTGATATGACGCAAGATGATTATGACGCATTCTTAGCTCTCTTCGACGCGAATAGTGGCGTAGCCTTTGATCTAGCAGGGATGGCCAATACGAATTTGGATCTCTTCTACAACAATATTACGATTAATATTGATGTTAATAATACCCAAGTCTGGTCACAAGCGATTTTGGGCAACGATGGTTCAGTCTACTACATCCCTGAGCCTAGCACAGCCACACTCAGCTTGCTGGCACTAGCGGGTCTCCTCGGACGTCGCCGCCGCAAGAGCTAAGTTTTTTGCCCCGCGCCGCCCCATGAGAGCGGTGCAGGGTGAGCTCATCTCCTTAAACATGGGGCTGCTCCTCTAGCGAGGACGCAGTCCCCTTTTTGTGCGCTGTCCGGATAGGTCGTGGGAAAAAGACGAAGGGTCAAATCGCGCGAGCCTTTTAGAGGTTGTTTTCCCTCTGATGAATGCTATCCACGGGCAAGAGGCGGGGTAGGGGAGGGCTTTTTTTTAAGCCATCAAATGCGCTGTGAGCTCCTCGACGCAGTCGAGAAGGGCAATCTGGTGTTGCTCGCAGTAGCGGCGTAGTTGCTCTTGTCGCGCGTAGCCCCAGCTGACCAGAATGAGTTGGCAGCCCGCATGGGCAGCGCAGTGTGCGTCGTGGATGGAGTCGCCGACGAGGAGCATGTCCTCAATGCTGATGCCCCAGCTAGCCGCTATGTGCTGGAGGGCTGCGGGATGAGGCTTGCGGGGGAAGATACCCTCTTGGTAGCCCAGAGCAGGATGCAGCGTATCGGCAGGGAAGAGGCTCTCGGCTATGAGAGCCGTGATCTCGTGAGGCTTGTTGCTCAGCAGCCCCATCTGGATGCCACTTTCCTTGAGTCGCTGGAGCATGTCGAGGACGTGAGGGTAGCAGACCGTGCCTTCTCCCTGCCACGTGCGGCGATAATGATGGGTGAAGCCCTCTAGCAGCGCGCTGATCTCTGTGGCGCCGAGCTCATCCTCGTGAGCGTAGCCTAGGGCGAGCGCGCAGAGCTTGCGCGCGCCCTCGCCTATCATGAGGCGTATGGCCGCCTCGGTGTGCGTGGGCTTGCCGAGATCATGCAGAGCTGCATTGAGCCCCGCAGCTATCCCCGAGACGGAGTCGACGAGCGTGCCGTCGAGGTCAAAGACGATGTGAGAATAGCGAGGGGGCATAGGGGAGGGGGGATCAGTGGATGAAGCCACGCTCCGACTGCTGGAGGAAGGTGACGAGGAGCTGCACGCAGGCGTTGCTGCCGTAGCGTTCGTCATTGAGGAGGGTGTCAATGCCCTCGGCGAGCTTGTTGTCCTTGTGGAGGAAGAGCTTTTTGTAGGCGAATTTGAGCGCGCGTACATCCTCTTCGCTGTAGCCACGGCGTTGCAGGCCTATGGAGTTGACCGCACGCACGACAGCAGGCACACCCTCGACGATGGTGTAGGGGGGGACATCCTGTGTGATGCGTGAGAAGCCTCCGACCATGGAGTGCGCACCGATGCGGACGAATTGATGCACGGCGGCAAAGCCCGAGACAATAGCGTAGTCGCCCAGCTCACAGTGCCCTGCAATGCCCGCGTAGCCACTGACGATGCAGTGGTCGCCGACTTGGCAGTCGTGACCGCAGTGGGAGTTGATGAGGAAATTGTTGTGACTGCCGATGATGGTTTTTGTTTCGTCTGTGGTCGAGCGGTTGATGTTGCAATTCTCGCGGAAGACATTGTGATCGCCTACTTGGAGGTAGGTAGGCTCGCCCTTGTACTTGAGATCCTGAGAGCGAAGACCGATGACGGAGAAGGGGTAGAACTCATTGCCCACGCCGAAGGACGACGGACCATCGAGTACGACATGATTATGCAGTATACAGCCTTCTGCCAATTGTACATGAGCTCCAACGACACAGTAGGGGCCAATCTTTACATTGTCAGCGATTTCGGCCTTGGGATCAATAATAGCAGTAGGGTGTATATCAGCCATGTAATTATCATATCTATCTGGTATGAATTTTCAAGAGAAAAAAAATCTAATCCTGTCCTCCTAGCTTGCTAGTTTTTCTTTACTCTCTGTTTCAAAGAGGCTAACAAGAATCCTATACCCATGACAACAATGCCAAAGGAGAGGTACTGACCGCGCGTGAAGTCGAGCCAGAGCTCATTTTCGGGCTCGCGGTAGTACTCACAGACGATGCGCCCTGCCGCGTACATGAAGCAGAAAATCGCGATGAATATCCCCGCGGGTGCTTTTTTCCAAGTAAATCTCAAGGTGATGAGAACAAGGAAGATAATGAGCCCCTCGGCAAAGGCCTCAAAGAGCTGTGAGGGGTAGCGCGGCGTGAGAATCTCGCCTAGCACGACGCGCACCGCCTCCGACTCGCGACTCAGCTCGATGATCCATGCATTCACGCGGGGGATGGTGATCGCATCAGAGGGGGGAGGGGTGATCTTGACGATATTGAGATACATCGCTGTCCATGCCTCGCGATGCGTTATCCAGAGCTCATTGAGCTCGCGGGGGAACTTCATGGCGAGCATATTGCCCTCGGGGGCGACGCGTCCGTAGAGCTCACCGTTGATAAAGTTCGCCAGACGTCCAAAGAAAATGCCAAGTGGCGCGACAATCGCGAGGCCGTCACCTAGCTGGAGGAGGGGCAGCTTGTAGCGGCGAGCAAAGTAGACGCAGACGAGAGATACGCCGATGATTCCCCCATGCGAGGCCATGCCTCCTTCCCAGACGCGTAGCACCCAGAGAGGATCATTGCAAAAGCCATCCCAGCCCTCGCGCGGCAGCCAGTAAAAGAGCAGCTCACCCATGCGTCCACCGAGCACGACGCCAAAGATACAAATACCTGTGATAAAGTCCCCCAGCTTCTCCTTGGGCATGATGTAGAGATCCTTTGAAGAGAGGTAGCGCAGTATGAGGTAACCCAAGAAAAAGCCCGCCACATAGGCTAGCCCGTACCAGCGGAGGGCTAGGGGCGTTCCTGTGATGCTAAAGATCTCGGGATCGAGGTGATGGATGTAAGTTGCAAGGAGGGGCATAGTCGAAAAGAAAATATCATATTGCGTGTCCTATGGGGAGAGAAAAATAATTTTGTTACGATATTTTTACACTGTAATTCAGTGTTGATTCCCGAGTGAAAGAAAAAATTACATCGATTGTGCAACTTTTTCTCGCCAAAGCGGGGTGCTATCGTGTATAAAAGAAAAGAATTCGACACTGTCATTATGAAAAATTTATACGCATCTCTCGCTCTGTTCGCTCTTACTAGTTCATTAGCAAGCGCGCAAGATACTGTCTATGCCACTGGCGTTCAGGTTGAAATAGAAAAGCTCTCCAAGTTGGAGGTTCATAAGCTCTCCAACCCTGGAGGTAATGTATTCTCTGCTCTGGAGACCAAGCCCGCCAAGCGCAAGTATATTGATCGCTGGCAGTACTTTGCCTTCCCTATCACGGTGCAAGGTAAGGCGAAGGGTGGTAAAATTCCCGCTTATGTTCCCGAGCTCACCGTGACGATTCACGTGCGCTTTAAAAAATCATCGCGCGATGGATCTCCCGTCAAGCTCAGCAAGACGATCAAATACGTGGATATCCCCCTTGATGCTGCGCGTGACATGGGCGAGTCAAAAAATATCTACATCGGTGCTTTTATATCTCCAGCCGATGCCTACAAAATTGCTAATGGCAACAAGACTGGATCTGTTATTGGGGATCTGAAGGGGCAAATCGAGGCTGTAGCACTTGAGGCCACCTTTGGAGGGGACAAGTGTGTGAATCCCAGCTCGCAGAGATCCTATGCTTTTGGTTCTGCAAAAGCTGATGGCAAGTGGTGGGATAATCCTCGCTACAAGACGAACAATGCCAAGCTGAGCGCCATTAGCGAGACGCCCTTTGCGCTCTCCTACGCGAGCCTCTTCCCTGCCACCTCTCCTCTGACTGGAGCTCCCACTACGGGTGATGAGGGAGACAGCGATACGGCTAGCTCCTCTAGCTCCTCCGCTAGCGACGAATAAGTCGATGCGGTGTATCTCATACTTTTTACATTAAAATAGAATTACTACTAATTAATTATGGCTGAATATAAGACCACTGTCGCCCTTGAAATAGGTGCTCAGAGTGTCACTATGGGTGTCTTTGTCCCTAGTGGGAAGCGAGGCTTTACGCTCTCTCGCTACGCTCGTCGTGATATCGTGCTCGATCCTGTTGAGGAGGGCATGCGCATCGACTACATGAGTAACGCTGTCACCGAAATGGTGGCTGAGTTGAAGGTAAAGGGAAGTGACGTACGTACAGTTGTATCGGGACAGCAGGTGATCATGCGCTTTATGAAGCTGCTCCTCTTGGATTCCTCCGATCTCGATGAGCAGGTCGGCTACGAGGCTCAGCAGAATATTCCCTTCCCGCTCGACGAGATGGTCTATTCCTATCAGCTACTCGGTGAGACCGAGGACGGGGAGCGTGAGGTGTTGCTCGTGGCGATGAAGAAGGAGGTGCTCGATGAGCTCCATGAGCAGGTCAATGAGAGCGGTCTTCGCCCACAGGGGGTTGATTGCTCTGTCACCTCCCTCTACAACGTGTACCGCGCGAGCTACCCCGCCGAGGTCGAGTGCACCATGATTCTCGATATAGGTGCCAAGACCACCGATATCATCTTTACTGAGGCTGGGAATTTCTTCACCCGCTCGGTGACCACAGCAGGTGGCTTTGTCACCAGCTCTATCTCGCGTGAGCTTCAGATGGGCTACCGTGAGGCAGAGGAGCTCAAGGTGAGCCAAGGGCTTATCTCTATGGGTAATGGTCATACAGATGACATGAGCCCCGAGCAGGCGAATCTCGCGACGATTATCCGCACGGCGATGACACGCATGACGACGGAGATTCAGCGTACGATCAATCACTACCGCTCCCAGCGCAAGGGCTCAGCGCCCACCAAGGTGCTCATCTGTGGTGGCGGTGCACGCCTGCCCTTCGCTCTCGAATTCCTCCAAGAGACACTCAATCTGCCCGTCGATTACCTCAACCCCATTGCCGCCTTCAGTATTGGTAAGAATGTGGATCAGGCGGCTCTGGAGCTTGATATGCTCTCGCTGGGCTCAGTTGCGGGTGCGGCTGTCACAGGTGCACGTGCTGGCGAGTTTCACATTGACCTTGTGCCCACTGTCATTCAGAAGAAGCGCGATGAGAGTGCTGTTCTGCCCAAGGTTGTCACCGCAGGTGTCCTCGCCCTTGCAGGGGCTGGCTTCTTTGCGTGGTCGGCGATGGATGCTCAGAAAGACGCTGAGGCGAAGCTCAAAGTCGCCGAAGCTCGCTACGAGACTGTCTCGGGTACTGCGAACAAGATCGCCAATATCGAGGATGATTACAACCGCGCACTCCGTCAGCTCAAGGATTACTACGCTCTCGAAAAGGGACGCGCAGCCTATGTGGATATACTCAAGCAGATCGTGGACAAGAGCCCTTCGCTCAAGTTCTGGATCACCGAGTTCTCCCCTCTCATCAACTACGATCTGAGTGAAAATCAAGTGGATCTCACAGGTCCCAATCTCGATGTGCCTGGTACGCGCCTCATTGATATGAAGCGTAGCCGCAATGCGCAGTCCAGCTCCTCGATCAATGAAGCTCCCCCTATCATGGATGCGCGCCGCAAGAATAAGCAGCCTGAGGTCACCGCAATCTATGTGAGTGGCTATGTGATTAAAAAGCCAGGTGACACGAGCGTCAGCCATCAAGATGCCGTACGCGCACTGGTGAGCAACAATTTTGACGATCGCACACCTAGCTCCCTCTTTGCTTATGAAGCGCAAAAGGTGAACTCGAACCTCAACAAGTACTTCCGCTTTATCAACTCCAAGGAGATGAAGAAGGAAAAGGAGCTTGACTATGTGGAAAAATTCATGATGCTCATGCCTCTCAAGACCCCCATTAGTATTCCCGAACTCAGCAGCGAAAAATAAACCACACAACCGTATCATCCCAACTCATTTTCATCCATGAATATCAGTGAAAACAAAAGGGTCATCCTCCTCGCCACTCTCTTCGGTGTAGCCTTCGCGGGCATCATGTATCAGGGCTATAGTGCCTATGCCGATGCCGACAAAAAGAACACACGTCTCAGCGAGATTAGTGCCGAGTTCGATAACTACAACGCCTCCGAATTTCCCCCCACAAGCGACAGCTTCACCAAGCTGCGCAAGGCCTACAACGAAGCCAACGCTCTGAGCAAGGAGCTCGCGGCAAAGATGGATCGCTACGCGGCGGCTGCGAAAAACGCAGCCTCGGGAATCAAGACTCCCGTTGATTTCCAAAACGCGGTCAACAAGACCATTGCCGATGTGAAAACCGACGCCGCCGCTAAGAAGGTGCTGATCGGCCCTGGTGCTATCGATCTAGGTTTTGGCAGCTTTAAGAACACAGCGGCTATCGCGCCCGAGGTGCCCTACCGTGCCTTCTTGCTCGCAGCGGTGCAAAACATGACAAACACGCTTGTCAATGCACCCTGTGTCGCCGTCGATAAGATCTACTGTGCCAACCTCCCCGAGGAAACCCAAAAAACGGGACGCAATGCCCCCGATTACTTCCCGCTGCGTTTTGAAGTTTCCTTCACCGCAAAGCGTGGCAGTCTACCGAGCGTCCTCAATGCGATTCTCAAGGATAATAAATTCTACTACCTCGTCACGGGACTGGGAGTGGAGTCCAATATCGCCCTGCCCTCCATTGAGCCCTATGAAGAGCCACGTGAGACCGAGGAAGTCGCGGTCGATCCTAATGCTCCCGCTGATCAGGGTCCTGCTGTCGCGCTCAATAGCGTGGCGCGTCCCATGACCGGCTTGCCCACGGAGACGGTGCGCGTGCACTTGAATCTGGAGGTTCTCTACTTCAACAATAAATAACGAACATTCACCCCTAGCAAATATTTACCTATATGGCAGAACAATCAGACCTCAGTCGCAAAGCTCTCACTACGGGTGTCGTTCTCGGACTCCTTGGTGCCGCTGCTGGTGCCTACGTCATGATGACACATGACGCGCAGCGCGTCGATGCCTCCGTCGAGCGCGGAAGTGTCACACTTAAAGAACTTACCGCTCTTCCGGATGAGATCAAGGACTACATGAGCGCGGGACGCATGCTCAAGGATCTACCCTCCCCCGACGTCGACGCGGATGGGAAGGCTCGTCAGACGTACTTCTTCTTCTCCCCCGAGCTATGGCAAGTGGGTATACAGAGTCAGAAGGTGAACACCGTCATAGACATTCTTGATCCTACAGCACCCAAAGTGCATGGTGATATACCCAATCTCTGGTTTATCAAATCGGGGCTTGCCTCCGCTTTCTCACGCGCCGATGCCCTGAGCATCGACTCGGATGGCGATGGATTTACCAATCTTGAGGAGTACATGAATCAGACCAAGCCCGCGGACAAGACTTCCTACCCCGCGCTCATCGGTGCTACAGAGACGCCGAAGCTCGCAGCAGGCAAGGTCACCGAGACTAATGCCTACATCATCCTCCCCCTCTCGCTCACCTACGCCGATGTGGCTCCCGAGTCCATCAAGGTGCGCATTTACAAAGATCCCAACGATAGCCGCGAGACAGCCAGTTACGACGTGGCGGTGGGTGGCAAGTTTGGTGTGACGAAGTCAGACGCGCAGCGATTCATCCTCGTCGGTTTTGAGAAAAAGCCCTTCAAGTCCTCCACAGGCGAGGCAGAGGAGTTCACCGCGCATATTCGCGATACTAAAAAGCCCGAAGGCAGCGGCGAATACTTCATACGCGCAGGAAGACCACCTCGTAGCAATGACAAGCAAATCCCGCTCAACGAACGCAAGGGACGACACATCCAAGACAAGATGGTCACACTCACCGTTCTTGCCGGATCTGCGCTCGGGACGCCCGAGGGGACTCTGAATGTCGATGCAGCTTTGCCCTTCACGATCCCCGGTCACGATAAGACGAAATTCACTATCCAAAGTATTGATAGTGATGGTTCAATTAATATTTTAGCCGAGGGAGCACCAGCTCCTGTGAATATACCTAAAGCCGCCGAATCCGCCAACCCCTAAGATAAATTTACCCATTTGTGAATTGTAGACTTTACAAAACACCTTATTCATGTCATAAATATAACATTACCATGAACCGCGTACCTCTCATCAAAACTAACAAGATCGTAGCTCTGCTCGCCATCGCAGCGGCAAGCCCCATCGCTCAAGCTGGCGAAACGGGATACTCCAATACTGCTTACTACTATGACTCAGAATCCATGTCTGGAGAATCCGCCCGCCGTCAAGAGCAGGCTCGTGAAGCTTGGCGTATCGTTGAAGAAGCTCGTCAGTCCTACCGCAAGGGCAAGTTTGCACGTGCTCTGGAGCAATACCGTGAAGCTTGGGATCTCCTCCCCAAAGCACCCGCCACTGCCAAGCAGCAGCAGTTTATCATCGATAGCATCTGTGATGCATCCGTCGCGACAGCGATGGAATATGCTAAGGTAGGTCGCTATGATGACGCTGAGCAGCTTCTCCTTGACGTTCTGACACGCCAGCCCAACAACAAGCGTGCACGCCTTGAGCTCCAGCGTCTCAACGATCCTATTCGCAACAATCCCGCACTGACACCAGAGCATGTGAAGGACGTAGAAGAAGTCAACCGACTCCTCACCCTCGCGTATGGCTACTACGATCTGGGCAAGTATGATGAGGCCAACAAGACCTTCAAGCGCGTCATTGAGATTGACCCCTACAATGCAGCCGCACGTCGCGGTCAGAGCACCGTCAATGAGCGCCGCTCTCAGTACTACCGCGTCGCCCATGATTCCTACCGTACACAGGCACTCGCTGAGGTAGACAAGGCATGGGAAGTGCATGCTACGTCAACGGCTCCCGATGTCGCCTTTAATCCAGGTCAGCAAGCCAATGTCCAGACAGAATCTCAGATTCGTACCAATGAGGCACTCGATGCTCTGCGTATCTCTCAGGTCGTCTTTGATGATACCCCTCTTGATGAGGCTCTCGAAACACTCCGCGCCGAAGCTCGCAAGCAAGGTCTCAACCTGAACTTCGTTTACGAACCCCCCGTCGCAGCACCTGTCGTTGCAGCTCCCGCTCCCAGCGATGATGAAGAGGACAGCGAAGAAGAAGATGGCGAAGAAACCGAGAGCGCAGCACCCGCACCCGTCGTGCAGACTGTCACCGAGCCACGCATCCGCATGATTAATGTCACAGGTGTGAATGGACGCTACCTGCTCGATCTCATCTGCGACCAGTCGAATTGCTCCTACCGCATCGACGACCACGCGATCATTCTTAACCAAAAGGGTGCCAACCAGACCATGGACACACACCGCTACACCGTTGGTGCAGGTTTCTTCGAATCTGAAGAAGGTGGTGGCGATGACGAAGGCGATGACTTCGGCAGCGAAGGCGGTGGCGCACGCTCCAAGCGTATTGATGCGCAGAAGTCTCTGGAGACTCAGCACGCGATTACCTTTGCTCCCGGTGCGAAGGCTAGCTACTCCAAGGCAACGGGTACACTGACCGTTACCAATACACCTGAGAATTTGGCATTTGTGGCCGAGGCTGTTCACAACTACTTTGCAAGCAACCCCAACAAGATGTACAAGGTGCAGGCGAAGTTCGTAGAAATCACTCAGACCAACGAAGAAGAGCTCGGCTTTGACTGGGTCATCAACCCCTTCTCCGTCTCCAACTCGGGTGAAGCCTACCTCGGTGGCGTCAATGGTAGCAATTCCGCACCCAACCGCACCTATGGTGACTTCGTCACGAGTGGTGGTAATGCCTATGCGAACAACTACAATGGCAATGGTTCATGGCCTGTCAGTAGCACAGGTTCGAGCTCGACTGATTCCA
>CAYJOV010000050.1:0-15383 GCA_964371905.1 uncultured Akkermansia sp.
CTGCTTATCCTTCTCGATGAGCAGGCCCTGAAAGGAGAGGGGGATTTTTTTGCTCGCCGTATTGCGCCAATCGACAGGGTAGACGAGCTTCTTGTAGCCGAGCTGCTTGGCAATGGCGATAGCACCGCCGACCGCCTCGCGGCCGTAGTAGTGGCCATGCGAGCCCTTCTTGGTCCAAATGCCTATTTCTGGCACCTCGTCTTGGAGGTGATGGAGGCCGACCAGCCCGATGAACTCCTCGTCTGCCTTGGTTACAGCGACGTAGATGGAGGTGATCTTCTCCTCATGCTCCTTCATGGAGAGGGTGATGAAGTCAACGGTATCAGATAGACTCTCGGGGACTTCTGGCTGCATGAAGACATTGACCTCCTCGGTGAATTCTTCAAAAATGACCTCCGTATAGTCGAGGCTGAGCGGGCGGAGGATGAGGCGATCGGTTTCCATGTTCATCATAGGGCTAAAATGTGACGCGCAGTGTATCACGCCTCTGCCCTACACTCAAGATTAATAATTATCTTGCGGCGAGCTCAGCGAGTCGCTGCCATGCCGCGGGCGTGACTCCCTGCTTCTCCAACTGGACGCGGAGTAAAACAACGCGAGTAATGAGCTCTGCGCTCGGTCCTGTGTCTTGAGTATAGGGAGCTAGAGGCTCACCTATCCATTCTGCCTCGTTGCTGAATTGCATCTCGCCCGAGAGGGCCTTGATGACTGCCGCGAGCAAGGGTGCAGAGCCCTGCTGATGCAGGGTGTGAAAGAGCAGTGAAAACAGCTCCTCAGCCGAGCTCGCATGCGCCTGTCTCTCATCGACCACGCATCGCTGCACCAGCTCATTCAAGAGCGCAGGTCCATGCTCATCATAGTCATTCTTCACGAGCGAGGCGAGGGGTAGGAGTAGATCATCGGGATAGTGGGTGAAATGACACTCCGCGTAGTGTACCACGGCTTCGAAGCCACAAAAGCCGTGACGCAGCGCCCAGAGCAGGGCGGGCAGCGTTAGTGTGTTCAGCTCCCCTTGACCGAGAATAGGGTAGGGGAGAGAGAGTTTTAAAGGAGGAAAGTCACTCATGTTGTGTGGATTGTGTTGTTTTTTTAGCCGCCTTGTTGCGATTCTGTTTGCTTAACTGGCGTTGCGCAAGCCCCACATAGACCATACTGGGGACGGCGAAGATGATGAGGATATAGTAGAAGCCTCGTGTCGATGCGTCTGACTGGCCATCGTGGGCGCTTTCCTCCGCATTCAGGCAAAGTAGCAGAGGCATGTACCACAGGCTGAGTACCAGTGAGCGTATCAACCAGCTCCCCTTATTGCTCACCTCAGACGCGATGTAGAAGCAGATGATCGCAAGCAGGTAGGTTGGTATGCTGACAACACAGAGTAAGAGAAAGAGACTCATCAAGAGACCGTTAGGCTCGTTCTTGAGCAGGTGGAGAAAAGTGCCAAGAGTCGTGCGGTCGTCAAGGTAGATGACCGTGGCCGCTGTGAGCAGCCAGAGGGGTATCCAGCAGAGCAGCATGAGCCTCATGAGCCTGCCGCATATCTTGAGCGCATCTTGTTGCTGTGGTGTCATTGTGGGATTCTATCAGCCTGCAACTGTCGCGTCAAGTTTTTATTACTCTAGCGATAGTTATTTAATTGGGCAGTAGTTAATGGAGGAAGCACCGCCTGTGTACTTGATTAGCTCGAGCCCATCAAGTCGCAATCTGGCATAATCGCTTCGCGTCGCTTCGCGTCGCTGCGCTAGCTCGCTTTTATACAGATTGCTTCTTGACAGACTCTATCTAATCAAGTTAGGAGCATGTACTTCCTTTTGTTGAATGAAAAATATAATTTTCATCCAACAAAAAGAAGCTTTGATATTCAGATATACTCATTGATGTGAATCCTGCCATTTGCTGCATTAACCTCTGCCAAAGTAATAATGGAAGAAGCACCGCCTGCGTACTTGATAAAACAGAGCACTCAGCTCCGAGGAATTGAGTGCTCGTTTAATAAGGGGAAATCGTGCCTGTCTTATTGCTGCGCGGCGTCGCATCCTGTGGATTGCGTGAAGAGCGTGCGGCAGGGGTAGGGGATGTTGATGCCCTCTTTCGCGAAGGCCTCAAGGATGGCGGAGGCGAAGAGGAAGCGCACATGGTGGTAGTCGCTCGTCTTGCACCACGCACCGAGATGGAGGTCGAGCGAGCTCTCGCCAAAGCCTGAGAAGAGCAGCACAGGCTCAGGATCGGTCGCGAGCAGGGGCTGCTGCTTGATGACCGTCATGAGCACCTCGCGTACCTTCAGCAGATCGCTGCCGTAGTCCACGCCTATGGCAAAGTCGCAGCGGCGCAGCTCATCGCCTGTGATATTGGTCATGGGTGACTGGATGAGCGTGCTGTTGGGGATGCGTACCAGCGAGTTGTCCACCTTGCGCAGCCAGACGGCGAGCAGCTTGATGCTCTCCACCGAGCCCGCGTCCTCGCCCACGCTGATGTAGTCGCCTATCTTCACCTTCTTTTCGGAGATGATGAAGAGACCGCTGATCACATTGCTCAGCGCGGTCTGCGAGGCAAAGCCTATAGCCATACCGAGCACACCCGCCGCACCGAGGATACTTGTGATATTCACACCGATGAGGCTCAACGCCTGCGCGATCATGATGAACCAAATCACCGTCGCGACCGACGGGCGCAAGATGGAGAGGACAGGCGCAGGCATGCGCCCCGTCTTTTCCACTCCGTCAAGAAGCTTGCTGGCGATCTTGTTGAGCACCCAACCTAGGACAATGAAGAAGATGAAGCTCACCCACTTGAACACAATGGAGCTGGCGTAGATCCATGCCGTCAGTTCTTGATATATATCTTGCATAAGGAGGATAGAGTAGCAGAAATGTTAGGAGATAGCCAGATTAATATGTGATGCTTTTAACTGCTTAACTATATAGATTTTAGCTATTGTTTTTAATTGTGTATTTACGAATAGATAATCAAAAAAGCGATTGCAAAATGAGCCGCTTATGATATGCTGATAGGTAGTGGCACAGCACGCTTACTCGTTCAAGGCTCTTGCAGGCGTATCCTGTGCACGCTCAAACATCTCAATCAATCTACTTTATGTCAAGTATCCTCAAATCCGTCTGGCTCGCACTCGCCTGTGTCTTCATGCTGAGTTCCCATTCTTTTGCAGCTTTCCCCAAATGGGTGAAGTATCAGATTGTGAAGCAGACCTACTACTTTGGTCCTCAAAAGGTGCAGCTCTCAACCACCTTTAAAATCACCAATCTCAGTAGTCAATACATCATTACGGGAGTGAAGAGCTTTAAGATGAATTATAAGAACATGTGCCTGCTGCCCTATGGCAATGCGAAGAGTCCTGTTTATTTCCCCACCCGAAATTACACGAGAAATATTCCTGCTGAGACGAAGAAGTATTTTGAGCTCAGGAAGGGACAGAGCCGCTACTTCAATGTCACGACGAATCTTTACAAATTCGCCCCCAGAGACTATTATATGGGGACGAAGCTGCGTGAAGGGGCAAAGTCCAAGCATAAAGTCAGGGTGTACACCGTGCCCGACGTCGTGCTTGAATACAACAAGCTCTAATCCAGCCTTTTTTCCTCTAGACCGCGCCCCTCTCTGCCATGAGGCAGAGAGGGGCGCGCTGGCTATTTGCTGCCTAGAATATCATCAATGGAGGCAAAGAAATTCGCGCAATCGTCGTCGCTCGCCGGCGCATTCATGAGCGCGTCGTAGTCGACGAAGTCATAGCAGGCATTGGGGATCTCCTTAATAAAACTTGACGGGGCGCATCGCTCCTCCTTGCCGTACTTTGTACGCTTCGCACAGTAGGTCATCGTGAGCTGCTCGCGAGCGCGCGTGATGGCGACGTAAAAGAGGCGTCTCTCCTCATCCAGCGTGCCCTCATCCACCGAGCGCGAGTGGGGCACGAGGCCTTCCTCGATGCCGATGAGGTAGACATAGGGGAACTCAAGCCCCTTGGCGGCGTGCATGGTGATGAGGCAGACACCGCTCTTCTTCTCGATGTCTTCCTCATCCTTGTCCTCGTCCAGCGAGATGCCCGCGAGGAAGTCCTTGAGCTTGTGCCCCGGCATCCAGAATTGGCGCAGAGCTACTTTCACATCGTCCAGAGCCGCGAGTCGCTTGCTGCGCTCGTCGTCCGTCTTGCAGAATTTCGCCACATAGGCCTCGTACTGGATCTCGGCGAGGAAGTCATTGACCACCTCTTCAAAGCTACGCTCACTCTCGGCGAGCTCGCTGCCGTAGCGCGTCATCAGCGAGGTAAAGCCATCAATGCTCTCCTTGGAGCGCGCGCTGCATTCGGCGAGGAATTCCAGATCGACTAGCGTCGCCCAGACGCTTTTCTTGTGCGTGCGACTCCAGTCGAGAATATTGGCAATGGTCACCGAGCTAATCCCGCGAGCGGGCGTATTGAGGATGCGCAGCAGGGGGAGATCCGCGTCGGGATTGTCCATGGCTTGTAGGTAGCTGAGGATGTCCTTCACCTCGCGGCGGTCAAAGAAGGAGCGTGCGCCCACCATGCGGTAGGGGATGTGACGCTCGCGCAGAGCCATTTCTAGTCCACGGCTCTGCATGTTGGAGCGGAAGAGCACGGCAAAGTCCTCCCACGCCGCGCTGTATTTTTGCCTCAGCGCCTCGATCTCCTGAGCGATGAACTCCGACTCCTCCTGCGAGCCCTCCATGGCGAGGAGGCGCACGGGATGCTCGCCCTCCTTGTTCGCACGCAGGATCTTGTCGCGTCGTCCCTTGTTGTTCACGATGAGATTGTTCGCACAGTCGAGCACTTGGCGTGTGCAGCGGTAGTTCTCCTCCAGCTTGATCACCGTCGGGTTGGGGAAGAAGCTCTCAAAGTCCAGAATATTAGAAATCTGCGCCCCGCGCCAGCCATAGATAGACTGGTCGTCATCGCCCACGACGCAGACATGCTGCTGCGGGCCCACGAGCTGGCGCAGGAGACTCATCTGGAGCGAGTTCGTGTCTTGGAATTCATCCACCGTGATGCGGGGGAAGCGCTTGTTCCACTTCTCATGCACGGTGGGGTAGGCGCGTAGCAGGATCTCGGTGAGCACGAGCAGATCGTCGAAGTCGACGGCATTCTGATTCTTCAGCTCGCGCTGGTAGGCGGCGGCGACTGTTTTGACGAGTGTATCGTCGATGTCCTCGGCGGTGAGTCCGAGATTGCGCACGCGGGAGAGCTCGCTGAGGACGAGCCCCGGCTCGAGCTTTTCACGGCGACCGCCGTACTCCATGATGAGGCGCTTGAGCAGCCCCATCTGATCAGAGCCCGTGTAGATGGAGAAATTCTCCTTGTAGCCCAGCGAGCCTATATCCTGTCGGAGGATGCGCACGCAGAGCGAGTGGAAGGTGCAGACCGTCATGGCACGAGCCGCCTTGCGGTCCACCATGGCACCGACGCGCTCCGCCATCTCGTTGGCCGCTTTGTTGGTGAAGGTGAGCGCGAGGATATCGCGGGGGTTCACGCCGCAGTCTATCATATGCGCCATACGGCAGGTGACAGTGCGAGTCTTGCCCGTACCTGCTCCCGCGAGGATGAGTACAGGACCATTGAGCGTCTCTACCGCCTGACGTTGAGCTGTGTTGAGCTGATTGATGTCAAATTGTTCTGCCATGTCGAGAGAGGAATGTAGCATAGGATGCACGATGAAACAAGCAGAAATCTTTTTTCAAAAAAAGTGAAAATGTCTGTAGAAAATGTAAAACACCCTGCGTTCTTCCTATCAGAAGGGGTTTAGCCCTCCTTCGATATTTATCATGAAAACGACACTTCTATTCACTGGCATTTTCGCATTCTCCTCCCTGCTCGTCTCCCCCATCATGGCCGAGCAAGAAACAACAAGCACCCCAGCAGCAACACCTGCAGAAGAGGGTGCAAAGAAAGGCCCCAAGGGCAGAAAAATGAGCCCCGAAATGCGCGCACGCCATATTGAGCGCTTCGACAAAGACGGCGACGGCAAGCTCAGCGAAGAAGAACGCGCTGCCGCCAAGGCCGCACGCGCTGCACGTCAAGCCGAGGGCAAGGGACCTGGCGAAGGCAAAGGACCTGGCAAGCGCCCCGGTATGAACCCCGAAAAGCGTGCCCAGCTCATCGAGAAATTTGACAAGGACGGCGACGGCAAGCTCAATGAAGAAGAACGTGCCGCCGCCAAGGCCGCTCGCCCACAGAAAAAAGGCGAAGCCGGTGAAGGTGGTGAAGCTGGTCCCAAGGGCAAGGGCAAGAAGATGACCCCCGAAATGCGCGAGCGCATCCTCAAGCGCTTTGACAAGGACGGCGATGGCAAGCTCAACGAAGAAGAACGCGCTGCTGCCAAGGCTGCCCGCGAAGAGCGCAAGGCTCGCCGTGCTGAGAAGAGTGCAGAATAAATTGCTTTGACGCTTTCATAACCATTAAATGTGAAAAACAGCACCCATCCGCGGTGCTGTTTTTTTTAATCCTCCTTATCGTATGAACGCTCTCCTCCCCCTCAGCCTCCTCGCCGCCAGCATCACGCATGCCGCTAGCAACAAGCCCAATATCCTCGTCATCGTCGCCGATGACCTCGGCGCAGAATCCCTCAGCTGCTACCAAGTCCCCGGAGCCACGACCGCGCCCACGCCCCACCTCAACAAACTCGCCACGCAAGGAGTACTCTTCGAGCAGACCTGGGCCGCCCCTCTGAGCACCCCCTCACGCGCCTGCATGCTCACAGGCATGCACGGCTCTCGCAGCGGAGTCATCAGCCTCGGGCAAGAAGTCACCACCGACGAGCTACTCCTCCACCGTCATCTCAAAGAAAAGCGAGGCTACGCCACCGCCCTCATTGGCAAGTGGCACATCTCCGACTTCCCCTACTACCCCATTGACTACGGCATCGACCACTTCGTCGGCATTATGAAAGGCGGAACACGCGACTACAGCTCGCGCCAGCTCGTCGTGGGCACCGAGGTCGATGGCAATGCAAACTACATCACCACCGAGCTCACCGATCGCGCCCTCAGCTGGATTGCGGCGCAAAATAAGCCGTGGTTCTGCTGGCTCGCCTACACCGCCCCGCACAGCCCCATCCACCTCCCCCCCGCGCATCTCCATTCTCAGAAAAAACTCTCGGGCAGCAGTCAGGACATCGCCAGCAATCCCCAGCCCTATTATAAGGCGATGATCGAGTCCTTGGACAGCGAGATAGGACGCCTGCTCAAGAGCATCCCCGCTGAGGATAGAAAGAACCTCATCACCATCTTCATCGGCGACAATGGCACCGAGCGCGCGCAGATAGCCGCCCCCTACACAAGAAGGCAGGGCAAGGGCACGCTCTACCAAGGCGGCATACGCGTCCCCCTCATCGTCGCGGGCAGTGCCGTGACACGCGCAGGGCAGCGAGAAAAGGCACTCGTCTGCGCCACTGACATCTTTGCCACCGTCAGCGAGCTCGCGGGTCTCTCCCTGCCGCGCTACAAGGATAGCTACAGCTTTGCCCCCCTCCTCAAGAAGGCTGGTAAACCTGCACGTAGCTACGCCTTTGCCGAGGGCAATGCACGCCAACGAGGCTACAGCAATGCCCTCACGGATGGACGCTACAAGATCATCTGCACCAGCACGGGCGCGGTCGAGCTCTACGACCTCCAGCGCGACCCCTATGAGCGCGCAGGGCTCAATATCTCCCAGCTGAGCCGCGATCAGCAGCAGGCCTACGACAAGCTCATGGCGGCGCGTACCTCACTCATGCGCGAGATGAAAAAGTAATAGCATCGCGCTCTCAGGTGTCGTTCAGGATGGAGATTTTTAGCTTGCTCTTAGAGGCTCACTTTGATAGTCTAGCCCAGTATCGTCACG
This sequence comes from uncultured Akkermansia sp., assembly GCA_964371905.1. Lineage (GTDB taxonomy): Bacteria > Verrucomicrobiota > Verrucomicrobiia > Verrucomicrobiales > Akkermansiaceae > Akkermansia. The sequence goes on from CAYJOV010000050.1 coordinate 7,844, forward strand.
CATATTGTAATAACGACATGACAAAAGCATCCCTAATCCTCCTTACAGGACTCTGCACATTTGCCTCGGCAGGTGAGCGCGAGACCTTCGACTTTGGCTGGCAGTTCAAGTACTTCGGCACAGGCAATCCCCCTCGTATCAGCATGGCATCGGCTAGCAGCAGCGAGGATGCCAACCCCGCCGCCAACGCCATCGACGGCAACCCCCAGACGCGCTGGTGCGCGGCTGACGGTAAGCAAGGTCACACCCTGACCATCAATCTCGGCAAGAAGCAAGCAGTCAAGACTGTCGAAATCCTCTGGGAAAAAGACAAGCCCAAAGACGTCATCCTCAAAACAAACGACTCGCAGCGTCTCAGGGCGAATGGCACGCAGGAGGCCAAGACCACCACCTTACCCTTGACGGGGATGCCCATCTCCAGCGTCAGCATTGAGGTGAATGGACTGCCAGCAGGCAGCTGGGCGAGCATACGCGAGGTCATTTTCCGTGATGCTGCGGGGCAGATCATCAAGCCCATCATGCCCAAGAACACCGCTCCGAAGGAAGCACGCGTCGGCTACAAGGCCGCGGGCTTTAAGCCCGTGCAGCTCCCCCACGACTGGGCTATTGAGACCCCCTTCATCACCTCCGAGCCCAATGAGACAGGCATGCTCCAGTGGAATGGCTATGGCTGGTACAGAAAGAACTTCACCGTCCCCACAGATTTCTCCGCCCAAAAGGACCGCTACTACCTCGACTTCGACGGCGTGATGGCCAATCCTCAAGTCTATGTCAATGGCAAGCTCGCGGGCGAGTGGGCCTTTGGCTACAACTCCTTCCGCATCGACATCACCCCCTACCTCAAGCCCGGTGACAACCTCGTCGCCGTCGAGGCGAGCAACAAAAAGCTCTCCACTCGCTGGTACCCCGGCGCTGGCATCTACCGCCATACCTGGCTGGAGAAGACAGGTCCCGTCCATCTGGGACACTGGGGCGTCTACGTCACCACACCCAAGATAGGCAAGGACGCGGCCACTGTGCAGGTGCAGACCACCGTGGACAACACCGATGACAAGGAAGTCACCGTCGTCGTCGAGCAAAAGGTGGGTACAGCCAAGGCTCAGCCCGTCACCGTCAAGCTCGCCCCCAAGAGCAGTAAAACCGTCACCCAGCAGCTCATCCTGCCCAAGCCCCAGCTCTGGGACATGAAGACACCCCATCTCTACCAGCTCGCCACCACCGTGAAGCAAGATGGCAAGAAAATCGACTCCAAGGAAACGACCTTCGGCGTGCGCAGCATCGAGTGGAAGAAGGATGGCTTCTACCTCAATGGCCGCCATGTGCGCCTCCACGGTGTCTGTGAGCACCACGACCTCGGCGCCCTCGGCGCTGCCTTCTACTCCGATGGTATGGAGCGCAAGATTGAAATTCTCAAGGAAATGGGCTGCAACTCTATACGCACCGCCCACAATCCCCCCGCCCCCGAGATGCTCGACCTCTGCGACAAGCATGGCATCCTCGTCATCGACGAGCTCTTTGACATCTGGAAGCAGCAAAAATACGACAAGACCAACGGCTACCACGTCTACTGGCCCGAGTGGTGGAAGAAGGATGTGGAGAACTTCGTCAAGCGCGACCGCAACCACCCCTCCGTCATCATCTGGAGCGGCGGCAACGAGATCGAGGAGCAGGGACATGCCGCAGGGGCAAAGGTCAGCCGCGAGCTGCGCGCCGAGATGCTCAAGCACGACCCCTCGCGCCTCTACACCGTCGGCTGCAACTTCGCGCATGCCGCGTGGAATGAATTCGGCAAGTCCATGGATAGCTACGGCTACAACTACAAGCCCGGTCACTACCCCGAGTTCGTCAAGCGTCGTCCCGAGATGTCTTTTTATGCCTCCGAGACCTCCTCTTGCGTCGGCACGCGCGACACCTACTTCTTCCCCGTCAGTTGGAAGAAGGGCGAGGGATTCCGCAATTTCCAAGTCAGCGCCTACGGTCTCTACTCCCCCGGCTGGGCGAACTGCCCCGACGTCGAGTTCAAGGCACAGGACCTCACCCCACAGGTAGCAGGTGAGTACGTCTGGACAGGGCACGACTACATTGGTGAACCCACCCCCTACAACCAAGACCTCTCCAACATCAACAACTTCTCGGGTGCTACCGAGGAAGAGAAAAAGAAAGCCATGGCCGAGCTCAAGCGCATGGGGAATAAAGCCCCCAGCCGCAGCTCCTACTTCGGCATCATCGACCTCGCCGGCTTCCCGAAGGACACCTTCTACCTCTACCAGAGCCGCTGGGCTCCTCAGGTGAAGCAAGCCCACATCCTCCCCCACTGGAACTGGGCAGGACGTGAAGGGGAAGTCACCCCCGTGATGGTCTTCACCTCGGGCGACGAGGGCGAGCTCTTCATCAATGGCAAGAGCCAAGGCGTGCGCAAGAAGAGCCCCACCGCTGGCGGCACCTTCGAGCAGTCGGGCGTTACCGTCGGCAAGAATGAATACCGCCTCACGTGGGAAGAGGTCAAGTACGAGCCCGGTGAGGTGCGCGTCGTCGTGAAGAAGGACGGCAAGCCATGGGCTACGGCCACACGCGTCACCACAGGTGAGAGCGAGACGGTCAAGGCGAGCCGCGACGAGAAAACACTACTTGGCGATGGTCGCGATCTCTCCTACATCGAGCTCTCGCTCACCGATGCACTGGGCAATGTCGTGCCTACCGATAGCCGCAAGGTGCGCTTTAGCGTCGTGGGAGACGCGGGCAAGCTCATCGGCTTCTGCAATGGTGATCCGCTGGATCACAACAGCATGCAGGCTCTTGAGCAGCGTTTCTTCAACGGTCGTCTTGTTGCCATCCTGCGCGGCGAGCGAGGCAAGTCGGGCAATGTCACCGTCAAGATACAGGCAGAGGGTCTTCCTGAGCTTCTCGTGCCCTATACAATCATGCCCGCTAGTGACGCGCAACTCAAGAAGTAATACATAGACAGCGTATTATCTTTTTTTCGCCCTCCTCATCTCTCCCCTCATGTGCCTTGTTGCATGAGGGCTAAGGGTGAGGGGGGCGATTCGTTTTTAGGGGAAGGGCGGTATTATCAGCTCTCTTTTTTGAGAAAAATGACAAAAGATCCACTTTTTTTTATTTGAAATAATCATATTTTTAACGGAAGTAAAGATTCCAACATTTAGAAAATTGTTATTATTATTTGTTATTTATCATTGTTTAATGAAGGGTTTTGTATAATTTTGTAAATCCTGTTATTTGGGTGGGTTTATTATACAAAAAATATAAATAACTGTATTTAAGGGAGTTATAATTATGGCATTCTAGCAAAATCTGGTTGACAATATCAAGAACAAGCGTATACTGATCCCAGCATATGAAGTTTGCTGCGCGAAAAGTATAGCGCGTGTTTATACTTATTAACAGCTATCCTTACAATGAAATCAACTCAACTTTATAAAAATACGACAAGTATATTCTCAGTATTAGCTGTCTCTATCGCTGGTTCGCCGTCGGTACAGGCAGAAAGCTCTGAGCAGTTGCCTGCTTTTGGTACTGCTCATTCATCCGAATTTAATAGCGAGCTCACTATGTCTGGTGCGTCGAACGATTACACATCTCCCTCCTTGCTTGCGATGCAGGATGATCTGGAGGGTGGGGCTTTCTCTTCTACTCTCTTCGATGATTCTAGCGAAGATGATGAAGATGACGATCAGGAGCTCTTTCTTGCGTCAGTGCAGGGTACACTGCCGACCTTTACTATGTCTGGCAGAAGCAGTAGGTCAGCAATGAGTGCGTACAGTAGTGGTGGAGGACCTATTTCCATAACGGATGAAGATGTAGAATCCCTTATAGCAGCGGTTGATCATACCGTTGATTACCAGACGCAGGGGGTGATTTTTAAAGGGACGAGTAGTGCTGATAAGCCTACACTTGGTTCCCTAACGGGCAGCGTCAAGGTAAATGTTACAGGTAGTAGTGCCGTTGACACAAAAGGGGTTAATCTTGAGAATGCTATTGTGGGCACTGTCTCGAGTGAAGTTACTGTGAATGTGACATCGGGTAGTGTATCTGGCGTTGTCGTTAATAATACTGACGTAGATTCTATTAGTGGTGTTATTACCGCAACTGGTCAAAATTCTGCTGATGGCATTACTCTTCAGGGGACTGGGAATGTAGGTTCTATTAATGGTGTCAAAATTTCTGTATCTGGTGGTAATGCTGTTGTAGGTGTCAATATAGTAGGAAGCGAGATAGAAGGAGAAGGAAGCGGAACTGTGGGGGCGAATGGAGGTACTTTCTCTGCGGGGAAAGTTGATATCTCTGTAACCTCGATTCAAGGTTCATCATTCGTCCGAGTGGCTGATAAAGGAACTATGGGCACTATTTGGGGCGACTTTACGATGACTACAAACAATACGTCAACAAATTCATGGGATCTGCTCAATACTTTCTCTGTAGGTTACGTTCTAGGCTATGACAAGGCAGCCTCAAGTAGTTCTATAGGCTTTTATCATAAGTATACAGATACCGTTACCGGAGGGACTCGTTTTACATCTGATGGATATCTTATTGACTGGGATAAGACAACTATGTCGATAACGCGCAACTTGGGTCTTGCTGCGGGTGCTGCTGTAGTATCTCGCGAAGGCGGCTTAGATTTGGACACGATAGCACTATTAAAAAATATCAAGTTTGGTTCTAGCAGTAAATTTGATGTTACAATAAAAGATGGGATGGCCACAGGCACATGGCTCAATGGAGTAGACACCAGTGAAGGCAAGATGCTCGGAACGATAAACACTACGGCATTAAAGGGATCCGCGGTGGGTCTTTTGACGGTAGGTACGGACGAGGCCTATATCGGTCTCGTAACTCAATCGAAGGATAATACGAAGCTTGGACATGTGTCAGGTACTATCAGTGCCAGCGTGAACGAGGAAACTGCTACTGGCAAAAGTATAGGTCTGCAGTTGGGGAACGTTGCCAACTGGAGAGGCTATGATAACGTGCTGACAGGTGAATCAACCACTTATACTACTTCAGTCAAGGAATTATCAGGAGATATTAGTGCTGCAATGTACAAGGATGCAGAAAGCGAGATTGAAACTAGTCTTGTGGCCGGTATCGTTGATGTGGGATTTGGAGCGGATGGAAGTACAAAGGTGCTTAATTTCAATGCTGATGCGAATGGCACGACATGGGACATAGCCGAGGTAAGAGACGATGAAGATAAGGTAACACAAGAAGCGGTAACAGGGGATGCTGCAATCGCCTTAGCAGGCGATCAAGCAGCCGACCTCGCAGGTACTTCCGTGAAGGCTATTTATTATGATATTGATGCGGCTACTAATAATCCCAAAGCCATTGGCTTAGGACATGCCATCGTCACACTAGCAGGGGGGATCACGGTCAACTCAGTGGGTACGCGAGACCCCAGCGCCAAGGTCACCTTTGTGGGTAATCTCACAGCGGGCTTTAATACGACGACAGGGGCAGTAGGTACGGAGAGCATCACCTTTATGAAGGGAAACTACGATGTCACCTCTGATTCATGGAAGGCAGCCAAAGGTGTCACCCTAGGCACAAAGTCAGCTACTCCTGGTGGTCTCCATGAAATAGCTCAAGTAGATCTCAAGGATCTAACTATCGGAGGTGGTACTGTAGGTCAAAAAACCGAAATCGTCGCGTCTACGCTTAATTTTACCGCGAATAGCTCAGCATCCGCATCGCAAATTCATGTGGGTGCAGGCAATGATTTAGATCTTGATGGGCTACAGGTAGTCAATATCTATCTCTCGGGCGATGAGTCCAATTATACGAGTACAGTCTACTTTGTCGATGCTCGTAGTGGTAATGAATTTACAGCCGACGGGGAAGTTTATGATAGCGTGGTGACTGAGAGTACTGGAGGAACTCAAAAGTATCAATATAACATCTACTTCAATAACGACACCGACGCTCATACACAGCACGCGAACTTCAAGATCGTGCATGATGCCACTGGTATCTATCTGCATATCCCTGAGCCCAGTACCGCCACGCTGAGTCTCCTCGCTCTCGCGGGACTCATGGCACGTCGCCGCCGTCGTCATGTATAATCACTTTATCCCCTAGTCAAGACATAGGAACATCCCTCACTCGATGCCTTTGAGTGAGGGATGTTCTTTGTGTATCCTCTTTGAGGAGAAGGGGGAGCGTCTGACGTGAGTGTTATTGGCTCTTGCTGAGCTTCACGACAGTAGCCGAGGGCGAGAGGGCTAGCTGGCTGATGTCGATGCGCGTTGCCTTGTCTGTGCGCGTGAGGGGGAATAGCTGCTTGGCGTCGAGTAGGGCACTGGCTTGCATCTGCTCGTCGAGGACGCGGGGGAGCTCGATGATGCCGTTTTCAGGCATGCTGTAGACGATGAGGTAGAGCGTGTCGTCACCCTTGCGCGTGATGCGCCCCCAGGGGAACTCGACATTGAAAGGGCTGGCCTGTGTGTCGTAGATGGCCTCCCCATTGAGCTTCATCCATGCGCCTACCTCGGTGAAGATTTTTATACTCTGCTCGGGGATGCTGCCGTCGGGCATGGGGCCTATATTGAGCAGGTAGTTGCCGCCTCGGCTGACGATATCGACGAGGTCGCGGATGACCTTCTCGGGCTTGACCCAGTTCTGATTCTCGGCGGAGTAGCCCCATGTGCCGTTGAGGGTGTTGCAGACTTCCCAGTCGCCCTTGACCCCCGAGGCGGGGATGTAGTGCTCAGGCGTGGTGAAGTCGCCCATGTGTGTGGGTGTGATCTTGAAGCCGTCGCTCTTGAGATTATTCCCCACGTAGTAGAGGCGGTTGTTCTGCACGGCTTTGGGGTGGTGCTTGAAGAGGGTGCTCATGAGCTTGCTTGCGCCCCATGCGTGATCGCCGTGGTACTCGGCACTGCTGAAGTCCCACCAGATAATATCGGTGGGGTAGCGGCTCACGAGGCGTTCAAAGAGTGCGTGAAGATGCTTTTTGTAGCGCGCATGGTTGCCGAATTGGCGGTGCCCTTCCTTCTGGGCTCGATAATTGCCCTGTGGGTAGCTGATCGCGCTGCCGGTGGGGTCGTAGTCGGGGTGATTCCAGTCGATGACGGAGAAGTAGTAGCCTGTCTTGAGCCCGTGCTTGACGGTGGCTTGGGAGAATTCGCGCACGATGTCGACGCCATAGTGATTGAGGCTGCTAAAGTTGCTGATGTAGGAGGTGTCATAGAGGTTGAAGCCCTCGTGATGACGTGTGGTCATGACGATGTACTTGCAGCCTGCTTCCTTGGCGAGGGCGACCCATTTCTCGGCATTGCCTTTTTTGTAGACGAATTTCCCGAAAGCTTCGCGGAGGTACTCAAGCGTGCTAGCGCCCGATTGCTGCTGGATCCACTCGACGCAGCCAGGGTAGCTCTTGTTGTTGAGCTTGCCAGCGAGTCCTGAGTAGAGACCGTAGTGGACGAACATGCCGAACTTTGCATCTCTCCACCAGCTCATGCGCTCTTCTCGCGAGTTGAGCGCGGATTGGGGGACGCCTTCGCGTGGAGCTTCGGTGGGGGCT
>CAYJOV010000051.1:0-15181 GCA_964371905.1 uncultured Akkermansia sp.
CTCCACCAACCGCCTCGTCCTCTCGGGTACGCCCATTGAGAACCGCCTGCTGGATATGTGGTCACTCATGGCCTTTGCCATGCCGGGGGTTCTCGGCAGTCGCGCCTACTTCAAGAAGCGCTTTGACAAGCGCAAAGACCTCACCAGTCAGAATCGCCTAGCCGCACGCCTAAAGCCCTTCCTGCTCCGCCGTACCAAGCAACAAGTAGCCCGCGACCTCCCCCCACGTACAGAAGAAGAGGTCTACGCAAAGATGGAAACCGTCCAGCAGCAGCTCTACAAAGCCGAGCTGCGCCGCAGCCAGAAGGCTCTCCTCGGCGTGGACTCCGACGAGTCGGTGAAGAAGAACTCCTTTGCCATCCTGCAAGGCCTCATGCGTCTGCGTCAGATCTGCTGCCACCCTGGCCTCATCGACAGCCGCTACGCCAAGGAAGAGAGTGCGAAGCTCACCGCCCTCTTCTACCTCCTCGACCAGCTCCAAGAGTCAGGGCACAAGGTCCTTGTCTTCTCCCAATTCGTCTCCATGCTTGAGATCATCAAGACGCGTCTCGAAGGCGAGAACCGCCCCTACAACTACCTCACGGGGCAGACCAAAGATCGTAAAGCCGAGATTGAGAAATTCCAGACGACCAAGGATCCCAGCGTCTTCTTGCTCTCCCTCAAGGCTGGTGGTGCTGGTCTCAACCTCACCTCTGCCTCCTACGTCATCCTCTACGATCCATGGTGGAATCCCGCCGTCGAAAGCCAAGCTATTGACCGTACCCACCGTATCGGCCAGAAGAATAAGGTCATCGCCTACCGTCTGCTCACTCGCGACTCAGTCGAGGAGAAAATACGCGTGCTCCAGCACCAGAAAAACCAGCTCGTCAGCAACGTGCTCGGAGACGAAGGCTTTGCCTCCAGCCTCGACCTCAACGACCTGCAATTCATCCTCGCCCACGGCGACGACAACGACGAAGCGATCAACGTCTAAACCCACCATCCTGCACAGAACTCAGCCCCCAGCGGCGTTGAGCTCTACGGGATGGTGCATCCTCAAACACTCACAACCTTTTCACACATCCCATGTCACTCTCCCCCACACGCTGGCAACTACTGCGCTCCTACGCCACACTACGACGAGCCTTCCAACAGGTAAGCTTTCGCGAGTATGAGCTTTTTGACGAGATGAGCGACCACCTCATCAGTGCTCGTGGCATCATGTGGAACACCGAAATGATCATCCTTGAGCACACTGAGGCACACGTTCATCTCACACTGAGTGCTCAAGTCTATGACGGCTCGCTTGACATGCGCGAGATCAGCACAAATTTTCTCATCACGCCAAGCGACCATCAACCCAGTGAGGAAGACTGGAGTGCTATGCAAGAGCTCATCCCCGCCTACATGGCAAAGCTCGATGAGCACGAGAGCGGGCTTGTTGACTACATGCACTACAGACTCAGCGAAGGCGAGATCGCGCCCAGTGAGCAGGAGATCCTTGCCTCCCTCACAGCTATAGAGCAGCAATACGCGCAGCATCAGCGCAAGAGTGCCTTTGCCCTCCAGCTCGCCCAAGCCATCAAGCTCGATGACTCCATCTCCCAGCTGCTGACACTAGGAGAGCACGAGCTCGTCCTCGAAGACGACAAGCAGCTACGCGCCTGCATTGATGAGCTCTGCTGCATCAAGCTCTGAGCCCCGACACTCGCGCCCTGCTGCGCACCTGAGCAAGAGCAACGAACTCACCTTGGCAGGAATGAATAAGAAAAGCACCTTTTCACTCGCCCTCAGCCTCCGAAGCTTTCGCTACGCATGGCAGGGCATCATCACCCTGCTGAGACAGGAGCGCAACGCACGCCTCCATCTTATCGCAAGCATCCTCGCGCTCTCCCTTGCTCTCTACCTCGGACTAACAAGCCTCGAATGGATCGCGCTCGTGGTCTCAATCAGTGCGGTATGGGCAGCGGAGCTATTCAACACAGCCATTGAGGCTCTCTGCGACCGCGTGAGCGAAGAAAAACACCCCCTGATCAAGACCGCAAAAGACTGCGCCGCAGGCGGAGTCCTCGTCCTGTCACTCAATGCACTCATCATCGGGCTGATTCTATTCCTCCCCAAGCTCTAGCCTAGCACCAGAGCGAGCATCGTAGCTTTGGACTGCACACCAGAGCGAGTTGTCAATATTCCTCAAAGATGTGGAGGCAAAGCTCAAATTAGCACTCCCTATTACTTTGGCTGGAGTTAATGAAGGAGCTGCGGCAGAAAATCCGCAAAACATCCCCTCTGAAGCATTTTCGGACTGCCATCGATCCGATCCGCTCTCGCTTTACCAAAGACTCAAGAAACAAAATATGAAGCAAAAAATTAATACTTTATCCACCTGAAATATCACATTCAATAATACTACTTCTTTAAGCTACTCTACACTCAAATATTTCATCACGAATTTCTCTTGACTCGATCAAGATACTTGCTATAGTGCTTTTGCGAGCAATTCGCAAATTCCTCATGAAAAAGTATAAAACCAAACAGCGTGATAAGCTTATTGAATACTTTCAACGCGATGTACATCGCAGTATCTCCGCGCAAGATATCTATCAAGATCTCAATAATGACGTGGCAGAGGAAGTCATCAGCCTGAGTGCGATCTACCGCAATCTCGCGGAGATGGAGAAGGAGCAACTGCTCTGCAAGGTGTCCAAGCACGGCGAGACGCGTGCACTCTATCAGTATGTACACCCATCGGCCTGCAGCGGTGTCATCCATCTCAAGTGCGAGCAGTGCAACGAGACGCTGCATCTTGATAGAAATGTCTCTCAGATGATTTTCTCCATGGCAGAGGATCAATTCCAATTCCTCCTCAACAACTCGTCCGCCTATCTCTACGGTAAATGCTCGCTATGCGCCCAGAAAACGGTCAATCTTTCATCCTAACCTCGATCTGCAAAATATGATAATCAAAAAGCTACTCCTCGCTATCCTCCTACTCACCTCCGCTCTGATCACGGCATGCTCTCCTGACTCCAAGGATGACGCACACGATACAGGCAAAAAAAGCATCATAGCAGCCTCCTTTGCGGAGTACGACTGGGTGCGCCATATCCTCGGTGAGAAAAGCGATCAATTCAACCTAACCATGCTGATCGGCGAGGGTGCTGACCTGCATAGCTACACGCCCAGCGTTGCCGATATTGCCAAGATAGCCAAAGCGGATTTGCTCATTCATAATGGGGGAGTTTCTGACACATGGGTAGGCAAGGTACAACAGCAGGCGATCAATAAGGATCTGAAAACGATCAGCCTCATGCAAAGCCTCGGCATCAAGAGCGCAGCTCATGCGCAGGCTGCGCATGGAGCTCAGTGCGGCGCTACTTGCTCACACACGATCCCCCACGAACACTCTGGTCATCAGTGCGGCTCGACCTGTTCGCACGCTATCCCACACGGTCAGCCCGGTCATCAATGCAGCACTGATCCTGAGTACGACGAGCATGTCTGGCTCTCGCTGCGCCACGCGATGATCGTCTGCGAGAGACTTGAGGACGAGATCTCACGCCTTGATCCGGTCCATGCGGCGATCTATGAGAAAAACAAGCAGCTCTATATCCAATCACTCAAGCAGCTTGATGAGCGTTACGCGGCTCTCTTCAAGGAGCAAAAGCGCGACACAGTCATCATTGCCGACCGCTTCCCCTTCCGCTACTTATTAAAAGATTATCACATCAAGCACGAGACCGCCTTTGAGGGCTGCTCTGCAGATGTCAACGCGAGCTTTGAGACCATCGCACGGCTTGGCGAGCGCACCAAGGCTCTCGACATCAAGACCATCCTCATCTTAGAAGACGGTCAGCGCGATCTCGCGCGCTCGGTGATCAAGCAGAGTGGCAAGCAGGATGTCGAGATCAAGACACTTAGCTCCATTGAGGCTATAGATAATAGATCCGCGAGCTACCTCACGCACATGGAGGGCAATCTCAAGACCCTGCTTCACGCCCTCTCTCAGTAGCCCCCAGTAGACATATCATGGAAATCGTCTGTCAACATCTCGCGCTAGGCTATAGCAATCACGTCTTGCATCGCAATATCAACTTCAAGATACCCAGTGGCTCCTACTGCGCGATTGTCGGAGACAATGGCGTGGGCAAGAGCACGCTCGTCAAAACCATCCTCGGACTCATCCCACCGCTGAGCGGCGGTATCCATCTAGGCGAGGGGATGAAGAATTCTGACATAGGCTATCTCCCGCAACAGTCGCAGATACAAAAGGACTTCCCCGCCTCAGTGCGCGAGGTAGTCCACTCGGGGCTACTCAATCAAAAGGGCTGGCGCCCCTTCTACAGCCGCGCAGAAAAGCAGCGTGCACGCGACATGCTAGAGAAGCTCTCCATCTCCCACCTGAGGAAAAAAAGCTACAGCGAGCTCTCGGGCGGTCAGCAGCAGCGCGTCTTACTCGCGCGCGCCCTCTGCGCGACGGGCAAGGCCATCCTCCTCGATGAGCCCACGGCAGGGCTGGATGTCGCCACGGCGCGCGACTTTTACCAATTGCTGCGCAAGCTCAGCCTCGAGGGTATCACCATCATCATGATCACGCATCACCTCGACAAGGTGCTCGAGGATGTGGACTACGTGATCTGTCTGAATAACTGCGGAGTCCACTGCATGACCAAGGATGCCTACACCCCCCCTACCTCCCCATGATAGAAACCCTACTGACCTACCTGAGCTTCCCCTTTGTGCAGTACGCCCTCATCGTGGGCGTGCTCATCTCGCTATGCTCCTCACTGCTCGGCGCGACGCTGGTGCTCAAGCGTCTCTCCTACATAGGTGATGGACTCTCGCATATTGCCTTTGGAGCCATCGCCATTGCCACGGTGATGGAGCTGAGCAACGACACGGCTCTCGTCTTCCCCGTCACGGCACTCGCGGCCGTCTTGTTGCTCTGTATGGGGCAGAACTCCAAGATCAATGGGGACGCAGCCATTGCCATGATGTCCGTGGGCTCACTCGCCATTGGTTACTTGCTGCTCAATGTCTTTTCTGTGTCGGGTAATGTGGCGGGCGATGTCTGCACCACCCTCTTTGGAGCGACCTCGATTTTGACACTCACGCAGCAGGATGTGGAGATGAGCATCTACTTGTCCGTCTTTGTGATCATGATCTTTGTCTTATTCTATCACAAGATTTTCTCCATCACCTTCGATGAAACCTTTGCACGCGCGACGGGCACGCAGGTAGGGCTCTACAATCTGCTCATTGCTATCACGATAGCCGCCGTCATCGTCGTCGCGATGAATCTGGTGGGCTCGCTGCTCATCAGTGCGCTGGTGGTCTTCCCCTCCCTCTCCTCGATGCGAGTCTTTAAAAACTACCGTGCGGTAATCGTCTCATCTGTAGTGATTTCTATCATCTGCGCCCTCGTGGGAATGCTCATCTCCATCCTCTATGCCACGCCAGTGGGGAGCACGATTGTCGTGATGAATATCACGGTATTTGCGCTGGCGAATACAGTAGCATTATCAAAAGGCTTTATTATAAAAGCACTAGGGTAGAAATAACAAAGCCTGCAAAACACGCGAGCCATACGACACGAGCGGCATCATCTCTCTTCACAATCATCCTATTTTAATGACACATAGGACACCTTCTTAAAATAAGCGACTCACCATCATAGGTGCTGTCTCAGATATGATACGCCTGATTGAAGAGGACTGATTTCTCACAAGGCGAGATTTTCGAGGTGAACTTTTGACCCATTCATGACCCAGAATGTCCTCTGAGATGAACAAGGGAGAACACATTTGTATACGCGCCTCAGGCGCGGAATCAACGCAGAAGTTTGAGCTTGCTATCACACGAAATAGCATTCACAATACACCTCAAGTCCGCCAGCTCTTCCCTTGGCAATTTCCGACACGAATAAATTTAAAACATCACCGCCCCTCCCCCTCCTCATGCCATCAAGATCACTTCTCTCTGTACTGTCGCTTCCCGTGTGCTGGGCGTCTGCCATCGCCTATGATATTATCCCCGCACCGGTCTCTGTAGAAAAGGGCACTCAGCTGACGAAAAACCTCACGATCCTTTCATCTCAACTCCAAGAGAATTCTGACCCATCCCATCGCGAGTCATATCGCATCGAGATCAGCCCCAAAGGCGTGCATATGAGCTGGAGCTGTGATCAGGCTCGTCACTACGCGATGGCAAGCCTCGCGCAGCTTCAAGATGAGCTCAAGACCCATCCAAAAGGAATCGCAACCGGTGTGATCATCGACTACCCACAATTCGCATGGCGTGGCTACATGATAGATGTCGCACGCCATTATATGCCCGTAGACGAGATGAAGGAGCTCATCGCAGAGCTCGCGCGCTACAAGTTTAACAAATTCCACATCCATCTCACAGACGACAACGGCTGGCGCTTCTCCGTACCGGGCTATCCGAGAATGACCAGTATAGCAAGCAAGCGACGCGAGAGCTTTGGGAATGGCATTGCCGAAGGTGGCTTTTACACACGTGAGGATTTGAAGGAGATCATCGACTTCTGTGCACAGCACGGCATGGAGGTCATCCCTGAGATGGATGCCCCTGGGCATAGTCAGGCATTAGCCGCAGCGTATCCAGAATTCTTCTGCGACGTAGAAGAGGCCGAGGTCAGGACAGGAGAGACAGGACCCAATGGACGCATCTATCTCACATGCCCAGCAAGAGAGACGATTTGGAACTTCTATGATGCCGCGATCAAGGAGCTAGCAAGCATCTTCCCCAGTACCTACATCCATGTAGGGGGAGATGAGGCTCCGACAACGAGCTGGGATAGCTGCCCCGACTGCGCGAAGCAACGTAAGGAGATGGGGCAGAAAGATGGCTCAGACCAGATGCGAGACTTTCTTGCGCGTCTCGCAGGCATCGTCACAAAGCATGGCAAGAAGCCCATGTACTGGTATGAACTAGACGATAAACTCTACCGCGAAGGCGAAGTCGTCCATACGTGGTACGCAAATAAAACCGAAGCCGCAGTCAAAGCCGCACAGAAGAAGAAGCTCAAGCTCATTATCAGCCCCTCGACTTATTTCTACCTCGACTTCCCACAGATCGCAGGTCATCGCAACTACAAATGGATGCCCGACGCGACGTTAGAGACCGCGTATAGCTTTAGCCCTGAAAAATACAGAGGGCACGCCGAGGTGCTGGGCATGCAGTGTAATCTCTGGACAGAGCGTGTGCCTAATCAAGAGAATGTATTCTACCAGACTTTTCCACGCGCCATGGCGACAGCAGAAATCAGCTGGTCTCCAGCCTCTCGTCGCGACTGGGCAAGCTTCCAAGACCGAGTGAAGGCGCAGGAGCACCCCTACAAAGTCCGCACGGGCTTTACTCTTGAGCGCAAGAAGGACAACCAACCAGCACTCAATCAAGTCTACCCTCCGAATGCTCCTCTCGATTAATTACATCCCACGTTAATCATTCCCCACCAAGCAGCCGAAGCTTGAGCTCAAGGATACCATCACCGCTGGATTCGGTACAAGTGAAAAGCTGCTCCTATGAATCATCCATGGCAGGAAAAGAGAGAAAATATCAAAAATCCACCTTCACATGAAAAAATATCTTGCAAAGCGCGCTCATTTTCGCTATAATCCCGCCACATTCCCATGCGCACGTGGCGGAATTGGTAGACGCGCTAGTTTCAGGTTCTAGTGAGTAACTTCGTGAAGGTTCGAGTCCTTTCGTGCGTATCGCAATCAAGAGGGTTGTAACGGTCATTGACCGCTACAACCCTTTTACTTTGCCCATTTTTGATTTGAGCCGAGTTGCAGCTAGTGACACAAAGCGGGGAGACATCGAAGGGCACACCTTTCACTTAAATAAAACCACACACGAGCAGCAAGTTCATAGAAATCTTCTCATCTCACACACAGCGATGATGCTAGCGAGAGTGCCCCTTTGCCAGATGCCGCGCCCTAGAGGCAGCGGAAAAATGGGCTAATAGAGGACTATGAGTGCGGTACTTTGGATGAGCAGTAGCTCGCGATGCACCATGTAAAGAGATGCTTCTCGAGCGATCCTGCGTCGTCTCAAATTGGCATGCAATTTGTGCCTCATGACGACTTGATAGCGTCTCTGTTAGTTGATAGGCATGCCACCCATCCTTCATTCACTCTAGCCAAAGTAATGATGAGGGGACTTACGATAGAGTCAGCCGAAGGCTCCAATTGCCAACCTCAAACTCCATCACTCCCCCCCCCCTGACACAAATCTACACAACGAGCAAGACCGTGTCAACGACAAAGCTAAACATGGCATCATCTTCGCCCCCTCTAGCCCCAGTACGTCATCATAACAAAAAACCTCAGATAGCCTCCCACGCTAAATGCCAATCACTCTTTGGCTCAGATCGGCTAGCTCTGGACTCAGCTCGTTGATCATCTCTCTGAGGATGGATCACCACAAGACTATGCAACGAAGTGGCGTGCTATGCCCACGCCCACCGTATTCCCAACGGCTCAAATGTAGAGTCACTCATGATAAGTTGTCTTCTCAGATCTACTGAAAAGAAGAGCACCTGTGATCACTACTATCAAGGGAAGACGAGGCATCGCTATCTATCACCTTGTCTCTATCTATGGCAAGCACTTTCCCTCATTTATCCAAAAGGCAAATGCTCTCTATAAACAGAGCCAAATAGGACAGAGTGGCGCAAAGGCTCCAATCGCCAACCGCAGACTCCATCATAAAAGGCTCTGTTTACACTCTACACAACGAGCACGACCTTGTCAACTGCAAAGCCGAAGCATAGAATCAGCCTTTCCCTCTCTCCTTCAGTGCGTCATTCAACCTAGATAGGCTCAATGAGCGGCAGCGCGCCTCCAATAGCAATGAGTTTGACAAGAATAATTACAGAGTTTCTAAAATCAACCGTATTGACACTTTGTATAGGGCACTTTACATATCCAGTCACTATCAATCAGCGAGAGCATATGCATCAGTTATTATATCCATCAGCAGTCAAGAAATCATCAATTCTGATGATCATTCACGCTATAACATGATGCCTAGCGCATAGGGAAAGGAGTTTTAAAGAGGGATGCTGCTCTCGATGCGCTACGCCCAGCTTCTATCACCGCTGGCGCGGGGAAAAAATGCCTGTGCGTCATCAACAGAGAACAGGCTGCCTTTCTCAATGAAGGAAACGCTGCGGCTCCTGTTTCCCGAGCTCACCTGCGCTTGCGCGAGATAGTGCTCATTTCTTTTCTCACTGAGGGAAATGTGTCTACGCTGCCCTCAGATGCTGTTGATGTTGATAAGAAGACTCATTAAGCTTGCGACTCTTGGTGCAAGACAATACATCTAGCTAGTATGCAACAGCTGCGCAAAAAAATGAGTCGCCTTCTGCGTGAGAAAAAGGCGACTCCAAAGAGGTACTGATGTTGAAGGGCGATTAACGCTTGCTGAATTGGAAGCGCTTGCGTGCACCAGGACGACCGGGCTTCTTACGCTCCTTCATGCGTGAGTCACGAGTGAGCAGACCCTGCTCACGAAGAAGCTTGCGATAGCTCTCGTCGAGCATGACGAGGGCACGTGCGATAGCGAGGCTCATGGCACCTGTCTGACCGTGGATACCGCCGCCATTGGAGACGAGGCGCACATCGAAGCGCTTCATCGTGTTGGTGGCGTAGAAGGGTTGCAGAACAGTATTTTGGAGAGCGTCGGTGGGAAGGTATTCTTCAAAACCGCGACGATTGATCACGATCTTACCAGATTCACCTTCTGCTACAGGGGTCAGCCAAGCGTGTGCGACTGCTGTCTTGCGACGACCTGTGGCGTTGTATGGAGTTGTTGTGCTCATATGGTGTTATTAAAAAAATTAGGAGATGCTGACAGATTCGGGAGTCTGAGCCTCATGAGGATGGCTAGCACCAGCATAGACCTTGAGACGGCGACCTTGTGCGCGACCTTGGCGTGTGTGAGGAACCATACCACGGATAGCAAGCTCAAGAATCATCTCGGGGTGCTTCTTGCGGAGCTTGGAGGGAGTGGTGACGACTTGATTGCCGACGTAGCCTGTGTAGCGTGTGTAGATCTTGGCGCGTTCCTTATTGCCAGTGAGCACGACTTGATCAGCGTTGATCACGACGACGTGATCGCCACAGTCAACGTGGGGCGTGAAGATCGTCTTGTCCTTACCACGGAGAAGCTTTGCTGCTTTGACTGCGACTTGACCGAGCACCTGATTGGCGGCGTCGATCACATACCATTTGCGCTCAATGTCTTGAGCTTTGGCTGAGAATGTTTTCATATGTTGAATTGTATCCAGTGTTGGCACTTGCCATCGAACCTCTTTGTTCGCGGGCAGATAATCTACTCTTATCTCATGCTTTTGTCAATGGCATTTTTGCTTTCATCCTGTTTTTTTCCACACAGAGGCGGCAGGAGATAGCACGTAGCACCTATTCTTTCTAGAGCACAGAGATGTGAGAGATACCCAGCGCGCGCATTGTAAGATAGAGTGACGGAAAAATCAAGATATTTTTGCACGCGCTGGGTTTTTCAAGAGATGATTATATCACCGACTATCAAAGAACGGTCACCTTGGAGCCACTCTTGAGCTGCTTGAAGAGCAGGGGTGCTACCTCGCGAGGCAGACGTATGCAGCCATTGGAGGCGGGGAAGCGATGGACGCTACCTTGATGGATGCCCACCGGTCCATTGATGCGCATCCAATAGGGCATCTTCGCCCCGCGGAAGCGCGTGCCCTTCGGGCGACGGTCGGTGACGCGTACACCACCGCGCACGATACTATTCTTGCTATTGACAAAGGAGCCATAGAGCGTGGAGCTCTTGTCTACCTTCTTCTCACTCACTTTGAATGTCCCCTTCGGTGTGCGCTTGCCAGCCTTGCCTGTCGTCAGGGGGAAGTCCATGGCGACGGCATCGCCGACAAAGAGTAGCCCTCGCTGGGTGCGGGTGTGGATTTCGAGACGCTTCGGTACATCTTTCCGCACCGTGAGGGTGTGATTTTCCCAGAGCTCATTACCAGCGATGTAGGTAGGTTTTGTGATGAATTGCTTGTGACTGGGTTTTTCTTTTGAAGGAGCTTCTGTGATGAGCTCCTTGGGCAGATGCTTCATTGCGGAGGAAGAGAGTGTTGTGCGTGTGACAGTGCCCTGTTCGTGCTCGGGTACATCACTCTTCTTGGGGATGAGTTGACATGATGCAAGCGTGAGAGATGCGCACAGGGTAAGCGGGCGTAGTGGTATATTCATATGTCTATAGGGGGTGAGGGCTTTTATTACATAACACATAGAGCACAAATGCAAGAAAAAAAATAGAGATCGATGTCAAACAAATCATTCTCTACGAGTCGAAATCCCCTCTCTGAGCGCATCAGAGCTTAGCTTAGGAGATCGTATGACAAAGTCCCATTTACTGATTCTCAGAAAAGCCCTTCTTGTTAGCAAATTTAGGTCTTGCAATAAAAGCAGCGATATGATAGAGATGATGTGTTAACCAGTATGAAAACTACACACGCTATTTTATCACTCCTGACAGTTCCTGCTTTATGCTGCGCAGCCTTTGCCAAAGAGACCCTTGATGTCGTCAAGCTTCTCCCTCAAGATGGCTTCCTCCCAGGGCGCGCCATCAAGCCCCAGTTTAGCGAAGAGCTCGCCCCCATCCTGCAAAAGGTAGAGGCACGCTTCCAAAAACTATCCGACGAAAAGAAAAAGGAAATACTCGAAAAACAAGGTCAGAATCGCGACCGCGCTTTTGAATACGTCCCCGAGCTTTGGGAATCCAAGGCAGAGTATGAAAACTACATCAAGGTATGGAAAGCGACCAAGCTCATTGAGGTCGAAAATGTCGCTATCGGTATACGCAAGTCCTCTACAGCTGATGTCTGGGATATCGTCTCCGCCACCATCGACAAAAACAGAGGCAAACCCCTCCCCCTCACCCTAGGAGCCCTCACCTACAACTCCAAGAAGAATGTCTGGGAGTCCAACAACGGCACGCTTGAGGCCAAGCCCTTCACCGAAGATGAACTTTTCATCTACGGCGCACAGAAGGGGCAATCATGGACGCTCAATAAGGAAGATGCACTCAGTCAAATCGTTGAAGCCGTGCGCATCACCGAGACACCAGACGACAAGTACATCTTTATCTACTACAGCTTCGTCGAGCTCTCCAAGGCAAGCGGTCAGGTCATCGCTCAAGGTGGCTACACGCTGCGCTTCCCCATCAAGAAATCTAGTGCAGCTGGTGTGACTCGCCCTGGTCAGCGCTAATCCCTCCCCACTCACCCCCATCACTCTACCTTCCTCCGCGCGTCGACACGATACGCGGAGGAAGATCCATTCTATAGATATGAGAATCATTGCGGGACGAGCCAAAGGACTACAGCTGCAAGTACCTCAGGGCGAGGTACGCCCGACACAAGACCGGGTGCGCGAGGCACTCTTTAGCATCCTAGGCTCACTCATTGATCAGGCCCGTGTGCTCGACCTCTTTGCAGGCTCGGGCTCAGTGGGTATAGAAGCCCTCAGCCGCGGAGCTGCCAGCGTGCGCATGGTGGATGCAGCACACGCCTCCTGCGCCATGGCCAAAAAGAATCTCGAGCGCTCGCGCCTCTCAGGCGGTAGCGTCACGCAGAGCGACTGCCTGAGCTTTGTCAAGCGCGATCGCGGCTGCTACGACATCATCTTTGCCGATCCCCCCTACTGCAAATCCGTAGGCGATAGGGATATGATCGCCGAGCTCATGAATGACAGGCTCGCCGAGCTACTGAGCGATACGGGCTACTTCATCGCCGAGGCACAGCTCGATTACGGAGTCGGTGACGTGCAGACGCGTCAATTCCCCGGATGGAAGCTCATCGATGAGCGCAATTACGGAAAAAATGTCATCCTCTTCTACCAAGTCGAACGATGAAACGCCTCCTGCTCCTACTACCCTACTACCTCCTCCTGCCTGCTCTATTGCTGCTCAGTATGCCCCTTTTCCTATGGAAAACATACAAGCGCAAGGGCTTTGGCACAGGCATACGCGAGCGCTTTGGGCTCTATCGCATCCCGCGCAGCTCAGAGCCTCAGCACGGGCTCTACGTCCACGCCGTCAGCGTGGGCGAGGCCATGATCGCGCTGAAATTCATACGCGCATGGCAGAGCTCCAATGATGAGCCCGTCGTACTCGCCGTGAGCACCCCCACAGGACATCAGGTGGCACGCGCGGCAGGGCTACAGGGGGTACGTGTCATCTACTCCCCGCTTGATCTACCGCTCGTCGTTGAGAGCTGTCTGAATCGCTTTGCCCCGCGCTGTATTGCGCTCATCGAGGCGGAGCTCTGGCCCCACTTTGCCGAGTGCTGCCACCGTCGCGGCATCCCACTCATCATGCTCAATGCACGCCTCTCGTCACGCAGTGAGGGGCGCTACAAAAAGCTCACCGCCGTCACCAGCCTCCTCTTTGCCCGTCTCAATGCCCTCGCCGTGCAGAATGACGCCGATGCGGAGCGATTCAAAGGCATAGGCGTGAGCGCGGACATCATCCATGTCGTGGGCAGTATCAAATTTGACCTCATAGGCGATGCGCAACGCGGAGCTCGCGACGACTTCCGCACGCTCCTGCACGGCATGAGTGGAGAGAAAGCCATCGTCCTCGCCTCCTCGACCCATGCAGGTGAAGAAGCTCTCATCGCACGCGCCGCCCGAGACGCGGGAGCCTTCCCCCTCATCATCCCACGCCACGAAGAGCGACGCGACGAGGTGCGCCGCGACATGGAAGAGCTCGGCTTCACCCCACTGCTGCGCAGCAGCCACCGCGACACGCAAGCGCAACCCGAGCATCTCGCGCAGTATGACTGCTACATCGCCGACACCACCGGCGAGATGCGCGACTGGACACAGCTTGCCGACATCGTTGTCATAGGTAAGAGCTTTCTGAGCAAGGGCGGACAAAATCCCGCTGAGGCAATCGCGGCCGGTGTCGCCGTCATCGCAGGTCCCCACATGGGCAATTTCTCCGACCTCATCACCCTCCTTGAGGAGGCACAGGGCATCGCTACCACCAGCAGCGAGGAAATAGGAGAGCAAATCAAGCAGCTCCTAGCCGATCCCGTACACCGACAGTCACAATGTGAGCGCGCTATCCACGCCCTCCAATACCACGCAGGTGCCACGCAGCGTAGCGTCACGCTCGTCCAGACATACTACAAGCGCAGCTAGTTTCAACAGACGAAAAACTCACCCCCGCATGCACCTACGTCACACCTACAATGCGCTCGTACGCCGCGCCCACGACTACCTCACCACACGCCGTGCGCAGGGGCGCTGGGAGCGACATCTCCCCGAGCGCATCTTTGACAGCCATCTCTGGCTCTGGGAGCAGCAGAGCGTAGCACGCGGTGCGGGCTGGGGAGCCGCCATGGCCATCTTTCCCATCCCCATGCAGTCACTAGCCGCAATCATCCCATGCCTCTGGATACGGGGCAATATCCCCATCTCCATGCTCTGCTGCTGGATCTCCTTCCCCGGCTATCAGGTCATCGCTTGGCCTCTGCAATGGATGCTGGGTGCATGGCTCATGCGCACCCTGACCCCGTGGAGCTCGGGCGCGAGTGTGGAGAGCATCTACACGGCCGTGGGTCATTGGCAGCAGGGGTGGCAAGAGGTGCTGGCGCAATTCCCCGACGTGGGGCTGCGGCTGCTCACGCTCGAGTTTGCCCTTGGATGCCTGATCTCTTCCCTGCTCATGGGCTATCTCTTCTACGCATTCACGCGGCTACTCCCACGCCGCCTCTTCGACGAATAATTTTCTACAACTCGCTCCCAGCGTAGAAACAGCCATTATCACAGCGTCTGAATAGTCACACAACTATCAGACCATCTGCCCCTGAAAACGCCCAATCTATATAGTGCAGCAGATGCAAATTAATCACACGATGATACTAACGCTGGCTCTTGCAGCAAATCACAGAGGAAGAGAAACGTCAAGTACAAAAAGCATATAAAATACGCCGAAGGCGACGAGCGAAGCACGTATCCTCAGCCATTTGCGTCGCCTCAAATGGGCATACAATTTGTGCTGCTGCTATTCGTCTTGACGCTTCTCTTCCCTTTAGGCATCCAGCTGTGCCTCCAAAAAAAAACGGCGCTCCGTCAGAATCGTATCATGATCACAGTCGCTTCATACCAAGGCAATCTTACTT
>CAYJOV010000052.1:0-15070 GCA_964371905.1 uncultured Akkermansia sp.
CTGGTACGATGACCAATACGGGTGGTACTAGCATCAATGTTACAGGCGCTACATTAAAGAATAATCTCTATGGTGGCTCAATCCAGCTCGCTGGCACCTCGGTGAATACAACGGCAGGCCTCATTGAGATGACTCTCTCGGGTGGCACTATAGCAGGCAATGTCATCGGTGGCACGCAGGTGCAGGCCGATTTCACCGGTACATTGTCCGCTGATGGTGGTGTCAATATCACGGTGAATGGGGCGGCGATTACGGGCAATATTATCGGTGGTCACAATAGCTCTGCTACGGCAGCGGCGACCGAGTTGTCGATGGGCAAAGTGTCGATCTCTCTAGAAGAAGGCAGCCTCACTGGCAATGTCTATGCGGCGGGGATGCTAGCTACCTCAGGTTCAATCGTTACAGTTAATGGCACAAGCGTCACGATTGGCTCTCAAATGGTGTTTAACGGCACTGATCAGCTGATCAGCGGCGACTACGGCGGTGCGGGGGCTGGAGCGGTGATAGGGCCAAGGGTACTCCTTTTTAGCGATGCTGGCGTCTATGATAACATCGACTCGTTGAGCTACGAGAAATTTAATAGCGTCAACGTCACGGACGTTGCTGGCATCGTCGCAATCGACGATGTCGCGGGGGTATCAGGGTTCTCGAAAGTGGGTGATGGTACACTCATTCTTGGTGCTCAGACGGATAAGAGTATCAGCCTCCAGGGTGGGACGCTCCAATTCTCCGCCGCATCGTCTCTCACGAATCTCAATATATATCTGGGGAATCTCGATCTCCAGTCTACTGAGCTCACGGTGAATGGTGAGGCGCGCTTCTCAGGTACACAGGGCTCGCTCACGATGGATCTCGGGCATGCTGGTATCGCACTCGGTGCATCGGGGAGCTTTGGCCGCGTGGCCGCGTCGAATCTGCTGAGCTTGACCGTCGATGGTTGGACTGCTGGTGACTCGCTCACGCAAGTGCTAGTCACGGGTATTACAGACTTCTCCACTCTGGTGAATATCACAGGCTTTACGGAGCTGCAGGGCGGGGTGCAAGGCATCGCCGCAAGTGCTCTGCTCGCCCAGCTCAATGGCGCTGCCGTGGGTGCAGATATGTACATCATCCAGAAGGACAACAGCCTCGTGCTGACCAATGTGCTCTCGCAGAATCTCTACTGGATAGGTGAAGGCGCGGATAACAACTGGGATACCGCTGACGCGACTGACTGGCACGAGGATAGTACCGCGGGAGCCGATACGGCCTTCATTAATAATGATAACGTCTTCTTCACCGATGCGGGTACCAAAAAGGATATTTACGTCACATCCGCGATCGAGGTCATGGACATGACCGTCGATGGCGCAGCCTATACCTTTACCCCCTCTAATGCCTCGGCGAGTATAGAGGTCAAGGGAGATCTCTCGGTGATAGGCACAGGAGCAATCCTCAGCTCTGGCGTTGCGATGGATCTGAGTGAGAGTGAGGTGACCATTGCGGCGGGCAACACACTCGCGCTGACGCATGCGAGTGACGTCACCATCAAGTCGCTGAACAACGAGGGTACATTCACCGCCGCAAGCAAGCTGACGATTGGTGCTGTGACGAGTGGTGGTACTCTGCGCACGACGGGTAATGTCGACTTGTCAGCGATCACGGAGATGGTGACCTTCACCGAGCTTGATGCAAACGCTGTCAGTGTTGCGAAACTCACCATCGGAAACGGTAGTAAGCTGGGCGATATCGCAGGCTTGACGGAGCTCGTAAGCTCAGGTACTGTCGAGGTCGATGGGATAACGACTATCTTCCAGAGCTTCACCAATACGGGTGCATTCACCGCCAATTCTTATATCACGGTGGAGAGCTTCAGCAATGTGGGAGAGGTCACGCTCGTGACCGAAGCAGGAGTATCTGTTGATAGCACGCTCAATATTACGAACAGTGTCGAAAAGGGTGGCACTGTCACCGCGAAAGGGATGATTCTCCAAGGCGCGACGAATAGCTTCGACAAGCTCACGGTAGATGGTGATCTCAGGTTGCAAAAAGCGAATGCTCAACTCAGCGTGGGCAAAGAGGGTTCAGATTCCACAGAAAGCTCGGTAACGAAACTTGCGGGGACTCGTCTATCTCTAGAGCTGAAAGGTAGTTCAAGTTTAGAGCTCACCACGACAGATGCGACCACCTTGGCCACTCTCTCGGGTACAGGCGACTTGACGACGGGAGGAGCGCTCTCACTCACTGGCACAGTGGAGAATAAGATAGACGCTCTGACAGTGAAGGGCGCGTTGGATACGGCGGCTGTACTCACGGCTACAGGAGCGGTCACGGTAGACGGGGCTCTCACGACGGGCGGCGTGTTTACAGCGGATAGCCTTCAAGTCGGCGGTGACGTGACACTCCGCGCGGATCTCATCCTCGATGGTGCTCTTACCTTGAATAGTCCCACGACCACGATCACGGTGGGTTACAGTCTCGCTACTCAGGAGCCCGCTGTCGCACCCGCGTCGCAGCCTGTCATCGAGGCGAGCAATCTAACTCAGACTGGAGCTCCCCCATCGCTCAACTTCTCTATCGCAGCTGCGACCTTGAACAGCGCAGGGCTACGCGACGGAGAGAGCTACATCCTCGCCGATCTTGACGATCTGACCGGTATTGATTTGGCTAATATCCGCTTGAATAATGCGGACTTTGTTCTGGATGGTACTGCGAAGTACGCCTTAGCCTTGGACGACGTGAACAAGAATATCGTGCTGACTATGGAACGCGAGGGCAATACATGGCTCATCGCCGATGGCAATGGCTCATGGTCGGAGGCTACAGACTGGAGTGGAGGCTACTCCCCCAGCTCGCCTGATGGCAAGCCAGCCGACGCCATCCTCGGTGGTACATCGGCGACTGCTATCGAGATCACCCTCGGTGCGGCAGAGACAGCCTCGAGTGTACTCGTCGAGACGCAGGATGCGGGCACAGAGTACATCCTCACGGGGGGCACGCTCACGACTCCTTCCCTACAAGTGACTAGAGGTATATTGAGCCTCGAGGGTGCTACGCTGGTGGACGAGATAGGGGCTAGCACTAATTCTCAGCTCGTCCTCGGGGCAGAGGGTACGCTCAACATTGATGCGGGCTCCTCGCTCTCGATGCATACATTGGATTACAACGCTGGCGGCGTGATCACCAATGCGGGCGCGCTGACCCTAGACTACGCCAATGCACCTACTGCCACCATCACGAATACGGGATCACTCATTCTGGGTCACTTGTCTTCCCTTGATGAAGTGCTCGGTACTGAGGGTACACTGTCTACGATAGCAGGTAGTAACGTGACTATCAGCACGCTGGAGAACAGTCATCTGAATCTAGCTGGTGGCTCAACGGTCCATGTCTCCCATGACATGATTCTCGAGAGTATGGAGGGCTCGGGCGCGCTCAGCCTCCAATATGCAGGCTCGCAGGTCACGATAGCCGATGGGGCGACAGGAGTCACCTCGGGTAGCCTCTTGGTCGAGCAGCTCAACCTCGGCGAGGGCTCGAGGGCGGCATTCGACACGCTCTCGGTGGACCGCATTGCCATCAACGGGGATCTGAGCACGACAGAGAGCATGCTCCGTACGACAGCACTCCACCCCAAGGCGATAGGTGGGATGGTCGAGCTCAACATTGACACCACCTCGCTCACCAACGCGGTCGACGCGGCAATCGCTGCGGGACCTGCTGGTCAGACCTACTACATCTACGAGCAGGCGGGGGCTGACTGGGCGCGCTTTGACCTCACGGATATAGGCAAGGATATCTATACGCATGTCGAGGCGGGCATGGATGTGCTGCTCACCAAGGACGGTACAGACAAGCTGACGCTGACGATTCAAGAATCCACCGATCGTACATGGAATACGGCGGAGAACTTTGCGAAGACCTCTCAGGAGGACAGCTCGCTGAGCATCCTGCGCCCCATCCAGAATGCGTCTGGCGGCATGATGAGTCTGGACATCCTCGACACCGTCGACAAGGTCATCGTCTCGCAGGATAGCAGTATTGACATCAGCGCACTCGGTGCTGGCACGCTCACCGTCTCCAATCTCTGGGGCGCGGCCGAGGCGACGCTGCGCATCGTCGGCGATGGGTCGAATACGGTCAAGCTCAGCAACAGCGTCTACAGCCATGCTCAGAATGCGATCAATGCGCAGAATGTCACCCTCGAGGTCGAGAGCCTCGCTCCCGAAGGACGCCTCGTCACAGGCGCGCTCAATCTGGATAATGCCATCCTCGATGCGACAGGTGCCACGATCACCGTTGCGGGTCTGAGCAATGTCACGATGTCACGCGCCATCACAGGCTCGCTCATCAAGGGTACAGTCAACGTCAACGGCGCAGGCTCAGCCTACACAGGCGGCTATGAGAATGCGACGGTGAACTTCTTGCAAGGTGCTGATCAGGAGCTCAAGGCGGGCGACGGACTCACCGTCACTGGTAGCGCAGGACATGCCACCATCACGGAGGCCTCGGGCTCCCAGATGGATCGCATCCAGACCACAGGGACGGATGTCACCATCGAGATGAGCGGTGCGGATGCTGATCTGGGCATGACTCTGAAGGAGGCATCCTCCATGGACGGCGGCACGCTCACCATCGTGCTCAATTACGAGAATGTCGAGGCGGGCGAGACGCAGCAAGTCGTCACCGACGCGAGCCAGCAGTTCACACTCAACGCCAGTACAGATCTGCTGATCAAGGTGGCTGAGGGTGTCGATCTGCTCACCCTCGCCCCAGGCAGCGGCGCGGGCGTCGAGCTCATTGAGATCTCGGAGAATCTGAGCATAGCTGATAGCCAGATTGGTCTAGGCTCGACACTGAGCAAGTACTTCGCCGATCTGACCTACGATCCGACCACAGGCATCATCTCGGCACAGATCAACACCGACTACTACGTCAGCTTCGCACAGTCTGATAATGGACGCGCTGGTCTCGAGATGGTCACCGATGCGATGATCAATCTCAACCCGCTGGGCAATACTGGGAAGTACCCCGAGCTCGCCGAGGTCATGACAGCCCTTGACGAGCTGCTCGCCAAGGATCCCGTCGCCGCCGACCGCCTCGCCGCGAGCATCGCTGGTGCGGGCAATCTCGGACTGGGCATGGCCCTGAGTGGGGATATGACCCGCCAGCTGGGCAGCATACGCAACCGCACGATGAGCATGGGCACAGACCGCGCCCCTGCCGCGAATCGTGACGAGTGGAGCTTCAACGGCTGGATCAATGCCGAGACGAGCAACACCGATCTCTCGGGCGAGGGCACGGCTGCCGGCTACGAGCTCAGCAGCTGGGGCGGCACTGTGGGTGCAGAGGCGAATGTGAATGAGCGTCTCACCCTCGGTCTTGCCATCAGCTCCCTGTATGGTGACTACAACAGCAATGATGTGGATAGCCACACAGGGGAGGTGAATACGAACTACCTGAGCGCCTTTGCCCGTCTGCATGACGGCCGCTGGTCGCACAGCCTCGTCATCTCGGGCGGTATCAGCGAGCTGAATACCTCTCGTACGGTGAGCTACGCGGGTGGTTCTTATGATGCAGTCGGTGACACGGAGGGCTCTTCCTTCGGTATGCTCTATGAGCTCGCCTACACCTACGCGATGAATGAGGAGAGCTCCACGGCATGGCAGCCGCTCGTGAGTGTCGCCTTCCAGACGAGCAAGGTGAATGCCTACACCGAGACCGGCTCCGATGCGGCTCTGAGCGTCGGTGAGCAGAGTGTCGCCTATGCGACGCTGGGCTTGGGTGCACGCATGGAGACCGTGATAGGAGAGAATATCTACAACCGCAGCTCGGTACTCTCGCTGCGCGCCATGGCCAAGGCTGACTTTGGCGATGACAGCAGTGAGGCGAGTGTGTCGATGGCGCGTGGTACGGAGGGCAGCACCGTAAAGAGTGCGGAGCGCGGCATGTACGGTCTCGAGGTCGGTGCTGGGCTCGTCGTGCCCATCATGAGCGGCTCGAGCAGCCTCTTCTTTGACGCGAACTTCGAGGTACGCGAGAGCCAGAATAGCTTCAGCGCGACGGCGGGCTATCGCTTCGCCTTCTAAGAGCGCGTGAGCTGAGAGACATCTCACCCAAGCACTACCCCCCTGCGCCTCATCGGTGTAGGGGGGTATTTTTGCGATGATGTATCACAGTATTCTTGACAGGTATGGTAGTATTCTGTTAGATTAAACTTTGTTATGAAAACAAGTTTTTCCCACTTTAAGTCGGCGCTCCTGGGCGCGGGTGTCGCGCTCGTGAGTGCTGCTGTCTTGAGCTCCTGCGGCGGTGATGATTCTGAGGATCTCAGCGATACCATCCCCACCATCCCCGAAGTGACCCTCAGTGGCTATGAGCTGCGCGGCCCCATCGAGCTGGAGGGGACACATGACGGGGTGTATGAGAATCATATCCTCGCCATTGAATTCACCAGCGATAGTCTCGTGAATATTACCTACGATGATATGTCTGTGCTGATGACCAGCTATAGCTATACCTATAGTGCGGCTACTGAGGGCAGCTCGGCGGTGGGCACGATTACTATAGAAGTACCCGCCAGTGTAGACTCTGAGGATTCTGTAGGTGGCGAGCTCTATGAGCTCATCATTCACACTCCCTCGGAGTATTATCAAGTCGCGCTCGATGCTACGAGTGCCTATGTACGCATGCCCAGCGGAGACCCGACTGGTACACGCCTCCCTCTCTACGCGGTCAATGGCTCTCTGAATCTGACGGTGGTGGAATAAGCTCACTCATCCGCCAATTCTTTTCTAAAGCCCCCAGCCTCTGCGCTGATTTTGCCGCGTGAAGCCTAGGCTCAAAAAAAGACTCGCCACCCTCTTGCAAGGATGGCGAGTCTTTTTGTTCATCTTTTGCCTCTCGCGTATGCTTGTGTCGCTGCGAGAGGCGAGGGGTGGCTCTTAGCTCCTGTGGCGGCGACGGGCGAGCAGACCCGCGAGGGCGAGCAGGCTGAGTGTTGCGGTGCTGAGCTCGGGGCTATTTGCCCCACGAGCACGAGATTGGCTCCTGAGTCATCAATGCCAGTGATCTTGCCACCGAATTGACCATCGCCCATGATGACGGTAATGTTGCTGACGTCGAAGCCCGCAGCGACACCCGAGACTCCCTCCAATTGGAAGTTGAAGGTGAAGCCTGTGCTCTGGTCGAAGTCATCGGGCATCACCAGTTGCAGTGTGAGCGCGTCGGTGATGAGGACGTCCATTCCATCCACAGCTACGCCCGTGAGGGTGGAGTTCGTCGCGCTGTAGTTGTAGTGGGGGATGGTGGCGGGCTCTTCACCTGTGCGTGTCATGGACTAGGTCGCGGGCTGTGCTGCTGCTGCTGCTGTGCCTGACCATGTGGAGGCGGTGTAGGTGAGCGTGGTGCTGCCCGTTGTCGTGAGTGTGTATTCGTTTTCGAGGATAAGGGCGGCTGTTGACTCGCAGAGGGTGAGATCTGCGTCGGCGCTGAGTGCTATGGTTGCGTTTTCTTTCAGATTGAGCGTGCTGGCGGTGATGCTGCTCTTGCCGATGACGAGGATCTCGGATGCAGAGACGGTGGATTGGGCGATGTCGGAGTTGTTGAGGTGGAGTGATGCACTGCCAAAGTCGGCTTCCGCTCCCGCGAAGGTCATGCCGAGGATGGTGTCCTTGCTCACGTAGCTCTCTGTCACGCCTTCCTTTGCCTCGACATTCCCTTGATCGGTGCTGGAGATGCTGTAGTTTGCTGATGTGAGTGTCGCGCCTGCTGCGACCTTGATTTCTGAGGCTCGTTCACACTATTCTCCTCAAAGGTCGCATTGCTCCCTAGGGAGAGTGTCCCCGTGTTGTAAATGGCCGCTCCGTAGGAGATGCCACTGTTGTTGGTGAACGAGGCATTGTCACCGATGCTCATGGTGTTTATCGAGTGGAAGATGCCACCACCCTTGTTGTTGGAGAAGGTGACGTTGTTGCCTATGGCGGCTATCGTGTTGACAGGGGCGGGGACTGTGCTTGAGGCTTTCATACAGGTGTAGATTGCAGCCCCCCAGGACGAGGCGGTGTTACCGTCGAAGGTCACATGGTCGCCAATGGTGAAGCCACCGCGTGCGTGAATGACGCTGCCGCTTGAGCTTGACGTGTTGTTGTTGAACTGGGTGTAGTCACCAATATACAGAGAGCCGAGAGAGTACTGGTAGATAGTGCCGCCGCGTGTTGTGGTGTTGCCCGAGAAGATGGTTGCGTTCTCCGTGCTGGTGGCGTCTTCGATGATGAGGGTCGCTGAGTTGAAGATAGCTCCACCGGTCTGATCAGCACCATTGGCACTCGTCACCTCTACTTTATTGTCGATGAATTGTGTACCCGCTTGTATGGTGAGGTGCGCGGCGCTGTCGAGACCTGCTGCGCCGCCATTGAGAATAGCGCCGCCGGGGTCTGTGCTGGATACTCCGCTATAGATGGTACCCGTGTTGATGATGTCGGTATCTTTGTTGGTGAGTTTTGTTGTCACGGTTTCGGCGAAGAGAGTGCCGCTTGTCGAGATGAGGAGGCTTGCGACGCATGCTACGAGGAGGCGACGCAAGCGGAGGTTCATAGTGATTTTCATTATTTCTAAATTATTAAGAATTATTCTCGTTAGATGTTTTTTTGTCTTATTTTGAAATACGGAAGGCGCGGAGTGCAATCATATTTATAACTCTATGTCAATACTTAGCGAAGATTGTTATCAAATATTCTTTGTTATCGATGCTTGTGAAACTTTTTTTGCCTTATTTTTGCACCCCGAAATGCTTAAAAAAGCACGTGTATAATTATGTAAAAATAATAGTATATTTTTGTATTCTAACATTTGGTCTGCTTTTGTAATATTTGTTAGCTCTAGGGGTTATTTTGTTGTTTTTTAATCCCTATTATCAAAATGGGAATAAAATTCTGGATGATAAATTCTCGTATTTAGTTTTTTGTTAGAAAATATTAAAAGGCTTAATTCTATGTGCTTTATGATAAAATACGCCTTGACTTTGTTAGTCTTTGATGTAAAACTCGGTTTTTCTAACCCTCATGAAGACAAGTTATATTAATAATACGAAAAGCCTTATTTCTACACCTCCACAAAGTACGAAATATATAGCAGGATTCCAGCTCTTATTGATGGGATCTGGTGCCGCCATGGCTGAGCAGTTGACCGAGGTCGATACGACCTACGTCGGTGGCAAACAATTTGAAACAGTGGACGTGATTTACAAGACGGCCAACACGACGGACGATCCCGCCACTGCGGTGCATGCGGATGTGGGTAAGGGGATGGATACGCTCACGGGCAGCATCGTCTTGGACTCGGGCAATTTTGACAATTCTATTGAAAAAGACGGCCTCATCGGCCTCTATATCACGGGCACGAGCACGGACAAGCAAACCACGCTGGAAAACCTCTCGATTACGATCAACTCTCATGATAGCAGCGAGCCGCCCCCAGTTCCCAATGGGGAGACGACACCGGGCACGAGGTACATCTACGGCGTGACTGGCTATAGCTATAGCAGGGATACGATTTCGCTTACCAACACGGATATCACCATCAACGCACACTCCAACAAGAGCGGTGCTTGGATCTATGGTCTTGGCTATGAGGAGCGTGGCATAGGGATGACCATTGGTGTCGTAGATGCAGATAGTAGCATCACGATACGTGACACCGATCCTGGTGTGGCGCGCTACGCGGGCATCTATGCGAACGATATTGAGGAGTTCCACGGCACGGTGGATATCGAGTCGGTGTCAGAGACCATAGGCGCATCCTCACAGGGTGCTGGCATACGCATCACTGGTGGCTCGGGCGACGCCATCTTGGCAGGTACGGTGAAGGTGAATACGGTGGACACGGCTACAGGTATCAGCCTCAAGGGTGGCGCCGATACGATCTCCACGCGCATCGAAACCAAAGCCGCGGGAACAGCTCTTGGCATCATGGTGAATGCAAACGAGGGTCGTGTGAACTCGATTAGCTCCCAGATCACAGCGACGGGCGAGCTCAGCGAGCTCATCTCCAGTCACAACGCAGGCTCCGCCACAGGCATCCACATCGAGTCGGGCACTGTAGGTAGCATCACCTCTCAGGTGACTGCCTCGGGTGATGGCTCCTACGTCTTTGGCGTGATCGTGTACAATACTAAGTTCACCGACAATGAGGCAAGCCCCTATGTCGAGAGTATCAATGGCGCGATCAATGTGGACTACAGCGGCCTTGGCTACAACAACTCCATAGGGGGTATTGCGAGCCATCTGGGCTCACAGCTCACCTATGCCGATGGCACGGTGCATCAGACAGGCTTTGGCGAGCTGCGCGGCACGGTTAGCGCCACAGGCGCACGCAACGCGGTAGGTCTGGATCTGCGCGCGGGCTACAGCATCCCCGATGCCATGGCGGGCACGACCCCGACCCTCAATGTCTCGGGCACGATCTATGGTGCCATCAGTGCGACGACGACCGAGACCTACATCATACGACCCGGTGAGACGGACACGTTGGGCAATTACATCCCTGAGCTCAATGGCTCACGTGACAGCATACACGCGAAGTCCACGGTGGCGATCCGCGTCGATGAGGGGATTGAGACCTTTGAGCAGGTCAACAATGTCAGCGAGCTCTACCCCGACGGCACGCCAAGCAAGACCGATCCTAATATCGCAAAGGTGGAAAAGGCGACACTCGTCTTTGGCAATGGCGCGAGTGCTACTGCCAAGGTAGGCACAGGCTACGGTGACGCGATCGCCTTTAACACAAATAATCTCGCGCTCCGAACGGTGAATGCGAATGACAAGGTCACGCTCTTTGGCGACATCACCAGCGTGGCACACGGTGGCTACATCAAGACGGGGGCTGATAGTGTGGACATCACTACCGAGAACAGCCCCACGGGCGAGCTCATCGGCGATCGTGGTCTGCACTTTGAGCGGGGGAACTACGACGTGAGCTCGGACTACTGGTTTGTGAACTCGGTGAGCCTTGGCACGGTGATGGGTAGTGAGGTGAGCAAGGTGCATCTCAAGGACTCGACGCGGATGTTTGACACGCACACGATGAGCTTTCACGTGAACTCGACGAGCTCTCACAGCCAGCTGAGCATCGCCGCTGGCGAGCAGATGACCATCACGGAGCTAGGCAACATCAACGTCACTCTGGGCGAGGAGCTCATGGGCACCGAGGTCTTCCGCCTCACGATCATTGATGGTGACATGATTGATGCCACGGGTGGCACACTCACGGTGAATCTCAAAGACCTCGTCGCCGGTGGCACGACTGGCCTCGAGGATGACCTCTCCTCCATCTATGTGGAGTACGATGGCGTCAGAAAGTACTATGAGGATGGAGGCGTGAGCTTCTCCTACAATGGGACGGCGACGGACTTTGTCATCGGCCGCGGAGTGATCCCTGAGCCAAGTACAGCGACACTGAGTATCATGGCTCTGGCTGGTCTGCTCGCACGCCGCCGCCGCAAGGCATAAGGAAATTACCCCTTATAACAAGATAGAGTAAAGCCCCCTCATCGGCAAGACGATGAGGGGGCTTTCTCTTATTCCATTCCTAGTCAGGGAAGTGCTCTGTCAATCGAGCTTGATGGTCGCGCTCTAGCAGCGACGGCGGCGGCGCGCGAGCAGGCCGCTGAGCGCGAGCAGGCTCAGTGTTGCGGTGCTGGGCTCGGGGATGGGCTCATTGAGGGCGTAGATGTAGACATCCTCTTTGATGGTGCCCAGATAGTAAGTAGTGCCATTGATCTGCTGGGTGTTCTGAGCTCCTACCCCGTTGATTTGGAAGACAAAGCCCTTGTCTTGAGCCGTGGCTAGGGCCTCCTTGTCCAGATCTGCCACGAGATAGGGGACATCTGGATTGAGTGTCATGTTCTCTATCGCCTCAGATGAGAAATTGAAGGTGAATACATTGTCTAGCTCCCCAGAGACCATGTCTGAGGCTGTGATGTAGGGCGAGCTCGCGCTATTGTTTGTCGTGTACTCGCTGATGTTGATTTGAGTCGCCTTGAGCAACCCCTCTGTATGCAGGTGTGCGCTATCGTCCATATGCAGCTCACTCGTCGTCAGGGTCTTGAGGTGCACGTCGGCCCCCGTGATCATGGAGAAGCTCTCGTGAGAGACGGCGTTGAGAGCCGATTGCTTCCACTCCTGCTTGACGACCATCTGCTGTGCCTCAATGAGGCCTGAGCCCGTCACGTCGTTGACGGAGAGACCGATGCTGGCGATTTGGTCACGCGCGATGGTGAGCTTCTCCGTCACGGCGTGCCCCTCGGACTGGATTTGTATCTCGCCGGCGGTGCCCGTTGTGCTGCGTACCGTATTGATCTGCATCGTGCCTTCTGCGACGAGTACGGTGCCGCGGCCATCGCCCGCCTCGACCTCAACCTTGCCTGCGCCTGTCTTGGTCAGGTGGGTGCTATCCAGCGTGACGAGTGTGGTGTTGCCCTCTAGCTTTGCATGGGCACTAGCCTGTGTGACATGCACCTCATCAAAGTCGTAGAAGGTCGTCGAGCTGCCGAGGTTTGCATAGCTGCTATCGGCAAAGGAGAGGAGCTTGAGCCCCGTGATGCGCCCTGCGGTGCTTGTGGTGTTGTTTTCAAAACCCCCATAGACATTGATATTGGTGCCAAATTGGAATTCGGAGCTGATGTTCACCTTGGTGCTTTCACCTGTGACCGTGCCACTATTCTTCGTGCTACCGCCTGCGTAGATCTTTGAGCTATTGCCGATGAAGCCCGAGGTGAGATCGAGCTCGACGGCTGCTTGCTCGACGTGGATGGCTGCGCTGGTGTGATTGTAGGTGCCACCGTAGATAGACTTGTAGGTGCCGCCCAGTGCATTGCCCTGACTGTCCTCTCCCCCGAGGGTGAGATTGATGTCACCGATGAAGGTATCGAGCTCCGAGTCGTAGCTTGTGATATGCGGGCTCATGAAGAAACCACCGATAACGCTGCTGCCAAAGCTTGCGTTGCTGAGATGAGCATTGACTGTGCCGAGCTGGAGTGCGCCTACGGAATAATCTTTGTAACTTTGGTAATAGGCCACTGCGGAGGCATGACCTGCAACAAAGAGGCTGTTGAATGTCCCCCCAGTGACGGTGGAGTTGCTGCTTTCTGAGACGACATCGCCGCCACCCGCACTGAAGGAGCCGGCGAAGACCGCGTTGTCAAAGATACCGCTGTCGATGAGCAGCTGGCTGCTCTTGTTGTAGGTGTCGCTCCTATTTGTACCTTGATTGAGCGCGAGGCTGTAGGCGCCTGAGTAGTTAAAGTCGCCACCGATGATATAATTTTTGAATCTAACACCATCGGCATGGGTGATGCTGACCTGTGAGCCTTGCATGATCTTGGAGTCGACGGCCCCAAAGAGAGTTGAGCCACCTGCTACAGAATTGTAAAAATCGCCTGCTTGTCCTTGGAGATTGAGCAAGACAGAGGTGCTGCCTGTGATGGTGTTGTAGCGCTGCGTGCCGTCGCTTTTGGAGACCACGTCGTGACCGATAAAGCCACCGGTGACACCCCCGCTGCTGATGTAGCCAAACTCGGGCGCATTCTGATGGGGGAGGTTGTTGCGGCGATTGAGTACGGATTTTACCACGACCTCTGTACTGCCGTCGAATAGGGAGCTCTCATCGGAGGTAAGGCGCGATGCCCCAGCGATGAAGGTGGGGGTATCGGTGAGCACCTCAATGTAGCTATTGCCTGTGAAGGAGGCTCCGCCTTCGTTGCCGTAGTTGCCCCCATAGACGCCTTGGGGGAGTCCCCCATTGACGATGAGATGCGTGTCGCCAGTGGCGTCGCCTTCTTGGCTGGTCGTGGTGTTTTGATTCCCCCCCCAAGCGTGCGCTGCATTATTACTATTATAGGGGTGAGTCGTTGCGGTGATATAAATGATATCGCTTTCCTCCACGCTCTGGGGCGCTACACTGGGTGACGAGTAGGCTGTGTAGCTGACGCCTGGGCTCGGAGTGGGCGCGGGAGCCGGAATGGCGAAGGGGGTTTCCTCGAGTAAGAGGATGTTGCTTCTGAGGCTCTCCGTGCTGGAGAGCTGTTCTGCTTCTGAGGCGGAGTAGCCTAGGATGATTGAGACGCTGGCTAGATTAAAGCCACTCAGTAGTAATCTTTTGTGGGTAGTGCTCATGGCGTTGATAGGGTGTTTGGTTGACCATACTCGGAGAGTGGTGTTGGGGGTTGTTCTAAGGGAAGGAATGATTATTTCTACAAATTCCGATCGGGTTATGTACATAAAGGTATACACAGCCCCTTCACTTTCTTGTGCTAGGTGGACGTGGGCTCAGGAAGAAGGGGGGTGGTTTTTATCTGAAAATTCCGATCGGATTATGCTGTAAAAGGCAGAGTTCCTTCTCGATATTGAGGTGGGTGTTGGGAATGATGCTTTATTCCCTAGCCTGATCGTTCTATCAGAATAAAAGAATGCAGCCTTCCTTGTATATGGTTGGGTTGTATGTGACTAAGTGAAGATAGAGTACAAAGCACTTATAAAAAGCACGGTGATACTCGCTCTAGAGCCTTAATTTAGCTACTAATTGTTAGGATGTAAAGAAAAATAATTAATCGATTAGATAGTTTATATTCATTGATATATGTGGGTGGCTATATTTTGTTCTATGTGAATTTGAGCTGATATCTTATTTAGAAAGAAAAAGCAAATAGTATTGCTTTGAAATCTAACGAATTTTCAAATCAAAAAAAATGATAAAAAATTATCGGCACTCCGTCAGAATCGTATCATGATTGCCACACTCGATAAGGAAGCTAGTATTGGTAATAAACCAGCTATAGAAAAAGTAGCTTGATTTTGCAGAGTGGACGCTTCATCTCCCCTTTCATGTGCTTCATTTGGAGGCAAAAGACAAAGTCTTTTTCAACCAAATGAAGATACATGCTACCGACCTCAGAGAGCGAAGTTGGTCAAGAGAAAAACACAATCTGCGATCAAGCAGATTGAGACGAAGCAAGTGAGAGACACTTCTCGAACGGTCCTGCGAAGCAGGATGCTGAGGAATAAATAGCGAGCAGAGCGCAGCGTCGCGAAGCGGT
>CAYJOV010000053.1:0-14887 GCA_964371905.1 uncultured Akkermansia sp.
GTCTGCTTAACTAGCACCACCGCGTTGGCTACAGAGATTACAAGTAACTGTTTGATAATCAATTTTAAAATCATAATGAAGCAAATATCACTCATTTTATACATTATAGTTTTTAGCTTCCGAAGCTGAACATGAGCTGTTTAGAGTCCAGTCACTCAGGAGAAATGAAACAGACCCAACGATCCATTCATTTGTTGAATGAAAAGAAGACTTTTCACCCGACATATGAATGCATCGACGGAGTCCGCATAACTGATGGAAATAAATTACCTTCCTAGCTCCAATATTCCCATCATCAGAGCAATTTGAAAATGCGACATTCTCGCCTCGCCAGAGGCGCAGGCTTTTCCCCCTTACGATAGCCCACAATCACGTGCTCCACACCCTCGTAGCCTGCCTCTAGCCCTAGTTTACGAAGCAAGCTCTGTCCGTACTCCGACTCAAATGTCTCCTTCGCACGTGAGATGCAAGCAGCACCGAGATCGAGGGACTCGGCCGCTTGGAGCATATTCATCACACAGCACATGGCATCGAGCTTGTAGGTATGAATCGTCTCAGGATGCGAAAGCACAACGATGAGTGTTGGTGCTCCAAAGAAGGCATCAGGGCCTTTTTTTGCCCAAAGAGCTGTATTAATCTTGGATAACTCGCTGATGACATCTTGATCCTGAATGGCGATGAAGACAGGCGATTGCTTATTCATCCCGCTGGGTGCATAGAGCCCTGCTTCTAAGATGAGATCCAGCTGTTCTACGCTGATCTGATCAGACAGATAGCTCCTACAGCTGCGGCGCGATTTGATATAATGGAGAGTTTCGTTCATACCTGACTCTTCTCCTATCAAATTTAGCGCCAAAAATCAAGCGCAAAGGCTACTCCTTTTCCAAAAGAGCCTCGGCATGGAGATACTCGGAGTGGATGAGCTGAAGTCCGAGCTTCTCAATGCGGTTGCGAAAGTGCACCAGCTCAGAAGACGCGCAGGGCTGCAAAGGCTCAAACTGCAAGCCCCCACAGAAATACTGAAAGTAAGGATTCTCACTGTACTGCTCCACAACAGCCTCATCTGAGAGCTGACGAATATGCTTAAGCATCAGTAAACCACACATGCGGCGTATTGGTTTCGCAGGTCGCCCCGTAAGGCTATAGTAGGGCTCCAACGAGCTCTCAAGCACCTGCCAATTGATCGTATTGGCCAAGATATAGAGCTTGTGTTGATGATCGAGCTGATCCTCAAAGGTAGTAAAGAAACTGTATTGGTCGCGGCTGGTCGAGTGCTTAAGCATAGGATGATAGGATTGAGCCGCATTATAAGCTCAACCCAGCCTTGCGGTCAATTCTAGTTTGACCGCTATTCTGTCATTATTGACCAAAAAGCCCCTTAAAAGGATTCTTCCCCCCCTTGCCCTTACCCTTGGGCATATTCGGCAGCTTGGGCATCCCCTTGCCCCCCATGAGAGCAGAGAGATCTGGCATGCCCTCGGGCATCTGGCTCATGTCAGGCATCTGCCCCTTCGCACCCTTGCCTCCTCCTGCACCCATCTTTTGCATGGCCTTCATCATGCTGCCCATTTTGCCCTTGCCGTTCATCATGGACTGCATGTCTTTGAAATTCTTGATCAGGCGATTGACCTCGATCTCGGAGCGACCCGAGCCACGCGCGATGCGACGTCGACGCGCAGGGATGAGCAGCTTCACATTGCTGCGCTCTGCGGGAGTCATTGAGAGAACGATGGCCTCCATATGCTTGATCTTCTTCGGATCGAGTGCACCATCGGGGAGCTGCTTTTTGAGCTTGCCAAAGCCTGGGAGCAGACCGAGGAGACCTTCGAGAGGTCCCAGATTCTGCATCATGCGCATCTGGCTGAGGAAGTCGTTGAAGTTGAACTCTCCGCTCATCATGCGATTCATCGCATTCATCGCGGACTTCTCATCAATATTCTGAGCCGCCTTCTCGACTAGACCCACAATATCGCCCATGCCGAGGATGCGATCCGCCATGCGGCTAGGGACGAAATTCGTCAGCATGTCAAGCTTCTCGCCCTCACCGACGTACTTGATCGACTTGCCCGTGACGGCTCGCATGGAGAGAGCCGCACCACCGCGTGCATCACCGTCGAGCTTGGTCAGGATGATACCTGTGAGGCCGACGGCTTCATCGAATTTTTGCGCGACACGCACCGCCTGTTGACCAGTCGCGGCATCGGCGACGAGCAGAGCCTCGCGAGGCTTAATATACTTACTAAGCTTGCGCAGCTCCTCAATGAGGGTGTCATCCACCTCTTGACGACCCGCCGTATCAAAAATAATGAGATCATGCTCCTGCCCTGCAGCCCACTTGAGCGCATCCTTGGCCACGCGGATAACATCGCGCTCCGTGGCCAGTGGCGTATAAATAGGTACCTCGATCTGCGCGGCGAGTGTCGCGAGCTGATCAATAGCAGCAGGGCGTATCAAGTCACAGGCGACGAGCAAGGGCTTGCGTCCCTCGGCCTTGAGGCGTCGCGCGAGCTTGGCACTCGTCGTGGTCTTGCCCGCGCCATTGAGACCAACGATGAGGATATGCGCAGGAGCGGTAAGATCCAGCTCAGCAGCCTCGCCACCGAGCAGCTCAGTAAGCTCATCTTGGAAGATCTTGACGATCTGCTCACCAGGCTTCACCGTCTTGAGGACGGCTACACCCATCGCTTTCTCCTTCACATGCGCGATGAATTCGCGAGCAACGCTGTACTCAACATCAGCGTCGAGCAAAGCCATGCGAACATCGCGCATGGCATCCACGATATTGGATTCTGAGATTTTGCCCATTCCGCGCAGTTTGCGGAAGGTATCGTCGAGCTTGTCAGATAAAAGGGAAAACATAAATGAGGTTCTGCTCTAGCTTAACAAATACGCACACAACTTGTCAAGCAGTTTAGGAGCACGCGAGCAATTCGAAGCCAGCGAGAGATGCATCTCGAGCGATCCTGCTTAGCAGGCTGCTGAGGATGCCGAGCTAGCACAGTGACGCGGCTATCCTCGGCCTCTAGCTTCGTCTCAAATGGGCATATCTGAATATCAAATCTTCTTTCTGTTGGTTGGAAAATCATATTTTTCATTCAACAAAATGAAGTACATACTCATATAAACTTGATTAGATAAAGTCTGTCAGGCAACAAACGGAATACAATCTGCGATTGGGCAGATTGAGAGAAAGCAAGTGAGAGCCCCTTCTAGAACGATCCTGCTTGGAACTAGCGCAACGACGCGAAGCGTATCCTCCGCCTCTGACTTCGTCTCAAATGGGCATGCAATTTCTGCCGTATTGTGACTTATCAGACTCTAGCGAATCGAGTAGGCAAGTCGCTGTTCCTCCTATTTCCCCCAGCCAAAGTAATAACAGCCTCATCGCGAGGCTTAGGGTGCACTTTATCCCTTATGAGAGCTCGAATAGCGTGCTATTCGAGCTCATAAAGACATAAAAAAGGACTTCTCAAATTCTCGTCATTCTACTCAAGGGAATGCGAGAAATTAGCCGCCACAAAATACACTCAAATACTCTCTCGCGATTTCAGGCTGCGAAGAAGATGAAGAACTCTCCTTTATTCCTCCGCGCTCGCGCTAGCGGGATCTTCTGGAGTACTCTCCTCGAGGCTCTCACTTGATTGAGCTACTGGTGCGCTTGTACTGCCTTGCAGTGTCACAGGGCTTTGTGCGCGGGATGGAACACCCCAACGGGATGCTTCTGTGAGGTAGATTTCCGCGAGACGGAAGGCGCGGCGAGCGATGTCGCTTGCGGCTCTATCGTCCATGAAGCCTATGCCTTCCTCGGTGACTTCGCCGAGGAAGATCTTCCACGCGTAGCGTTGCTGCTCATCGGGATCGATCATGGGGCGAGTCGTACCTTGAGCCGCAGCGGCATTGGGATTATCGCTATTGCCACGGCGGTTGCGGCGGCGCTTGTTGCGCTTGTTGCCTTGACCCGAGTTGCCCTCTCCTCCGACCGTCTCGATGGTGCCGTAGTTGATATTTTCTTCGGCGCGTTCGCGACGATCCTTCTTGCTGCTAGAGGCTTCTTTGTTGTAGGAGCCTTCTTGGCTGGAGCTTGACTCTGAGGATGGAGCGCTTGCTTCAGGAGTGGAAGGAGAGGTGACTTCTGCCACACTTGGTGCAGAGGTTGAGGCAGGGCTGTTGGTGTCACCTGAGGGCGTGTCTGCGTCAACCTTGGGTGCTTTGCGAGACTTGGGCTGAGCTTTTTGCTTGGGGGAGGATTTGGTCGATTTTGACGTACTATCCTTGCTGGTGCTTGACTTGCGCGCTGTTTTGACAGAGGTCGCTTTTTTTTCAGTGACGGCGGATTCGGTATTGGAAGCAGGCGCCTTATTTTTGCTGCCCTTGGGGCGACCTACGCGACGCTTCGCGCTAGCATTGGATACTTCACCACTCTCGGATGTAGTGGTTTTCTTTGTCTTGGTGGCAGCGGGTTTTGCTGAGTTTGTATCAGGGCTGCTGAGGGGAGTGTTGTTGTCGTTGTCCATAAATATAATTCTATATATGGTAAAGATAATTACTGTGATTCTGCGGGATAGACCTTGAAAGACCACTCAGCCTTATGGCGTTTGTTGTCTTGAGTCTTCCAAGTGACGTGCACAGATAGGTTATTAAGATAGACGCGGCTGGGAGGTGTCCAGCTCAGCGTACGGGAGAGCTCATCGACGTGGATGGGGACAAGACCGTAGCCACTGACGCGCATCTGCACGCTGCTCAGATCTATACCAGCTACGCCGTTGAGTTCGGCTTTGACCTCAATCGCATTGTCAGCGACTGAGCTCTTGGGTGCCGGAAGAACGGAGAAGGGGGGATGTAGTGTGGTGGGAGGGAGCGTCCCTGGGATACTACCCGCAGAAATCGCGCTACCTGTCGCCGCTAAGCGAAAGTCCATCGCGAGATCAAAAACATGATTATCATCATTGCCCAGCACGATGTAGCGGTGAATCTTCCAAGGATTCTCCTGACTCGTGACCTTACCTGAAATGACGGTAAACCCTGCGGCGTAGCCATAGGAGGCTATTTTATCAATCATAGGCTGCATGACAAAGCCGCCTGGGTAGCAATAAGTATTTACGACCCCAAAGAGCGAGTCTAAGATGCGCTTGGAGCCTCCGAGCTCGCGCTCGACCATAGCCTCTATGGCCTCTGAGCCCAATTCGTTAGCTTGCTTCCACTCACTGGGATAGGCATGGCTGC
Organism: uncultured Akkermansia sp.; assembly: GCA_964371905.1. GTDB lineage: Bacteria > Verrucomicrobiota > Verrucomicrobiia > Verrucomicrobiales > Akkermansiaceae > Akkermansia. Next base: position 5,224 of record CAYJOV010000053.1, read on the forward strand.
GTGAGTGAGAGCCTACGGTGGCGCCGTTGGCCTGCATCTCGCGTATCATCTCATGTGACATGCTCTGCCCTCGCCCAGAGATGAACTGCGTGTAAAGAAAGATTGTGAAGGGGAAATTGTATTTTTTAAGGATGGGATAGGCCTCTTGGTAGACGCTGCGCCAGCCATCATCAATGGTGATGAGCACACACTGCTCGGGTAGCTGGCGTGCTCCATACAGCCATTCGAGGAACTCCTTCATCGTGATGACTGTAAGCCCCGCGGACTGGATGTAGGCCATATGTCGCTCAAAATCTTCTGTTTTAATGCGCATCGCTGTCGCTTCTTTTGTGCTACTAAAGTCGTGGTAGCCGAGGATGGCAACGCGTGTTTTATCGCGAGGAACGAGGAGGATATTATTCTCCTGTGCAGTATTGGGCGCATGAGGAAGGCTGGGATCAATACCTATATCGGTCAAGTGTGGGGACACGCGGGGGGTATCAATAGCAATATCAAGAGGCTCAAGCTCAAGAGCCTTGATATGAACCATAGCCATGGTAAAAAATAGTGCCAGAGTAGTTAGCGTTAGTCGTATCGTATATCTCATACTTGCCCTGAAGGTGTGATAATTATAGCAGATTAGCGATGATCAGGGAAGATTTTTTTAAGTATTTATGCACGTCTTATATTTTTTTTCTTATTTTTACGTACCCAAGGGGTGATCATATGAAATAAAATGCAATATTGTTTTTTATTTTCATTTACTAATCAACAGATTACTACATTTACCTAAATTCAAAAAATCCCCACAAAAATACACCCTCGATTTGACACGACAAATTAATAAGCCGTCGCGAGATTATTTTAATCATCTCCCCTCACTCATATCATAATAAGGGGGCTTCTAAATTCTCGTCATTCTAAATAAGAAAATCCAACAAATCACTTCACGAGGCATCTTTTGAGCGCTTTTCGTCTGAATTTGCTTCGAATTCTCGTCTAAGAGGATACTCTGAGCCATCAATTCGAAGCAAATTCAGCTCGAAAATCATCTCAAAATATTGCCTCGCGAGAAAATAGAAACCCCCATAAATGACTATACACACAAAACACTTTTAAGATTAACGCTTACAAACTTTATGCTTTCCTTCGCTATCATTAGTGGATATAATCCGCGCGTATACTTATAAACACAGCTATAACATTATTATGAAAATATGGATTGACGGCGATTTGGTCGACGAGAAGGATGCAAAAATCTCCGTGTTTGATCACGGCTTGCTTTACGGTGATGGATGCTTTGAAGGCATCCGCTTCTACGATCGCAAGATCTTTCGCTTGGAGGAGCATATCAAGCGCCTCTACCACTGCATGAGCTACCTCATGATTGAGCTTCCTTGGACATTTGACGAGGTATGTGAAGCGACAAAGCAGACGGTCGCCCAATGCGGTCTCAATGACGGCTATATACGCCTCATCGTCACACGTGGCGTGGGTGATCTCGGGCTTGACCCGAGAAAGTGCCCGCGCCCTAGCCTGATCATCATCTCCCAGACCATCTCACTCTACCCCGATGAGATGTATGAAAAAGGGCTGCGCGTGATCACGAGCTCTTACCGCCGCGCAGGTGCCGACATCCTCTGCCAGCAAGTCAAGAGCCTCAACTACCTCAACAGCATTCTTGCGAAGATAGAATGCGCCCAGCAAAATGCAGGTGAAGCACTCTTCCTCAACGCTCAGGGTAATATTGCTGAGTGCACTGGGGATAATATTTTCATCGTCAAGGACAATGTCGTCATCACGCCTCCCGTCACCGAAGGCGCGCTCAACGGCATCACACGCCTCGCCGTCATCGAAATCTGTGCCGAGATGGGCATTGTCTGCAAGGAGCAAGATATCAACCGCTTCGACGTCATCACAGCGGATGAGTGCTTCCTGACAGGAACGGCAGCCGAGGTGATTGCGGTCTCTGAGCTCGACGGTCGCACCATAGCCACTGGGCAATCTGGTCCTATCACGCAGCGTATTCTCCAGCGCTATCAAAAGCTTGTCCGCGAATAAGCTCAAGGCTTTTTGATCATGAATCACAAAACGACCTAGATTCCCATCTGGGTCGTTGCTTTTGTAAGATATAGCTATGAATGAATCTCTTTATGAGGCACGTTTTTTATCCCTACACGCCACCGAGGCGGGTTGGGAATACTGCGCACGTCGTGGCGCGCAGTCAGCGGTGATGATCTTTGCGATGACGGAGGAGAAAAAGGTGATCCTCGTGGAGGAATACCGCCCCCCCGTTGACGCGTACACGATCTGCTTTCCTGCAGGTTTGCATGGAGATACAGACGAGGCTGAGAGCTTGCAGGCGACCGCAGGGCGCGAATTCTTTGAAGAGGCAGGCTACGAGGCAGATGAGCTCACCTACCTCTTCCAAGGTCCCTCCTCACCCGGTCTCACCTCGGAGATGGTCGCTTTTTTCCTCGCCACCCAGATTCGCCGACGCGGCGAGGGAGGAGGCGTGGAGAATGAGCGTATCGTCGTGCATGAGATTGCGCTAGACTCCATCATACAGTGGCTCCAGCAGCAGCAGAACGCGGGCAAGCTCATCGACCCGCGAGTTTACACGGGCTTGTATTTCCTCCACCAGCACGCCTAGCTTCACACAAGAAACACTCTAGCGAAAAGCACAGATGCAAGTTGTTACATCTGTGCTTTTCGCTAGCATGCTGGGATATATAAACTGGTGGCGCAGATTGAATTATTTGATGGTACAGTGTATCCTCTAAGAGGAAAAGCACTCCTTGAATGCCTCGGCGTGGAGTGATTTCTCACATGAGCTTATTTTGATGTCCTTCTTAATTGATATGCAATAAAAAATTATCATCCAATTCATCCAAAAATGTAACCGCAACAATACTACTCCGAGTGGGGTCAAAATCAATAATCATATAGCGCAAACTACATGGCTTGTTGAGCTTGATGACTATTGAGTCGCCGCCTTGTGGATGACGCGTTGTTTTTACGAACTGCTTATGCCCGCGCAGATCTTCATACGATAATTGATGAAGAGTAGCGATACTGATTCTCTCAAAGTCAGTATCACTCACGTTTTTCTTGTGAATCTTATCTGGGATAAATTTTCTATTCACTTGAAAGCGAGCAGCTTGTCCATGCACATAATAGGGCGTCGGAACATGGTCTGGCACCAACATAGAATTCCTCGTACATAGATATGCCGCCTTGGGAGCATACGCATAAGCGCGATTATATTTATTGAAATGTTTATTACGAGAATCATGAAAGGCTTCGCATAATTGATAGACAGTATAATTGCTAAAATCTTCTTTGTTTTTAATATGCATCGCACTCATAACACGAGGGAAAAAGATCTCCTTGATGAAAGAAAAGGAAGTGTCTTGAAAAATCTCTACATCAATAGCCTGTCTTAGCTTGGATGCAGGTGACCAAGCAATCTCGAGCTCTCCGTCTTTGTCCGTTACAATATGCGCAAGTAAAAGGTCTTGGAGATGCCCATATCCGTAAAAATCATGAGACTCAAGCCTTCTGTATTCTGCTACTAACTCTTCTATTGTCCTTGCATGCGATTTGCTATAATCAGAATCTATTCGAAGTAGTTTTTTTAAAAGCTTATATTCATCTACATAGCTCATCTGATACTGTGTTTGTTCACCAGCGTCTGTCCATCGCATTTTCATATCGTGTATCAGAGAGTGGATAGGACTCAACGACTCTTCAGCACCTTGAGAGCTATGAATATTTTTCAGTAGAGCTACAAGGGGTAATATACAGTTTTGGTGTGTCTTTTGATAATAGTCGGTGAGCGCATCCTCAGTTGGGAAATCCCTCGTAGCAGGGCCCATGCATCGCCGTTTAATCTGCACTTCTCCTAGGTAAAATATGAGCAATGCAGCGAGTATGGTATAGAAGCTGAGTCGTACTACTTTTTTCATTTTTCTAAAAGGTATTATGTCAAAGAAAAGCGGCATTTACACGAAATGGTATGCCGCTTCGTAGGTGAGGGAGCAAAAGCTCCCTGCCCTGTGGGATGTGAAAGGGAGGGATGCTGCTTATCTCTTCCCCTGCGCAGCCTTGAGACGATTGAGTTTCTTGGACAAGGTCATGCGGACGGCCGAGGAGACGCGCTCGGTGAAGAGCTTGCCCTCAAGATGGTCATACTCATGCTGCAAGCAGCGCGCCAAGAGCCCGCCGCAGTCCAGCTCCATCACGGAACCATCGAGCTGATGCAGGGTGGCGCGCACACGCGTAGGGCGCATCACATTTGCGCGAATGTCGCGTATGCTCAGACAGCCCTCCGTGAAGAGCCCCTGCTCGCCATAGGCCTCTATCTCGGGATTGATGAAGACCATGGGCATGATGGAGTAGAGTGAGCGCTGCTCACCATTCACCGTGATAGGCTCAGGGGTTTCCTCTTCCTCGTCCTCGGGGATGTCGATGACAACCATGCGGAGGTTGAGCCCGATCTGCGGTGCTGCGAGGCCTATGCCATTGGCCGCATACATCGTCTCAAGCATATTCTGAGCTAAGGCGACTATATCGGAATTAACTTGTTCGACAGGAATACTCACAGCGCGCAAGACTGGGTCTCCATATTGTTTAATTGAAAGAAGCATAATACAATGTCTTGATAAATTATAGTACTTTGATAGCTCTTCTGTCAAGCGGAAGTTTTATCCTACCGAAAGCTCAGTACTATAAAGGCTGATAAGCGATCACGTAAAAACACGGCCAAGCCTCAGCCCGACCGTGTTTGTAAAAATGCAGCGTGATGATTATTTGTCGCTCAATGAGCCAATGCCGGGCAGGATCTTGCCTTCGAGCAGCTCGAGAGAAGCACCACCGCCTGTCGAGCAGAAGGAGAGCTTGTCGGCGACCTTGAACTTCTTGGCTGCGGTGACGGAGTCACCACCACCGACGATGGAGGTCACATCACTCGCGGCAAGGCATTCTGCAACAGCCTTGGTGCCTTCTGCAAAGGAATCAAGCTCAAAGACACCCATAGGTCCATTCCAGAGAACGGTCTTGGCATTCTTGATGATGTCGCAGAATTGTGCCGCAGCTTTCGCGCCGATGTCGATGGCCATGCCGCCTTCGGGGACGATGCCGCCTTCGCTCCAGCAAGCGGTGTCTTCGGTAGGAGCACCTTCTTCGAACTTGAAGGCGTAGCGCACGTCACAGGGGAGGACAAAGTCGACGCCCTGAGCCTTGGCTGTGTCGAGGATTTCGCGTGCGAGGTCGAGCTTGTCGCCTTCGATCTTGGAAGCACCTACATCGTAGCCTTGAGCGGCGAGGAAGGTATTGGCCATGGCTCCACCGATGAGGAAGCACTTGCTCTTTTCCATGAGCTTGGAGAGGACTTGGATCTTGTCGGAGACCTTCGCACCACCCATGATGACGACGAAGGGCTGCTCAGGGGTGTCGAGCTTGCCTTCGAGATACTCGAGCTCATGCTCAATAAGGAAGCCCATGGCGGACTGCGCTGCAAAGTGGGTCACACCCTCCGTGGAGGCGTGAGCGCGGTGGGCTGAGCCAAAGGCGTCGTTGACGTAGAGGGTAGCAGCACCGAGGAGGGCTTTGGCGAAGTCGGGGTCGTTCTTCTTTTCCTTTTTGTCAAAGCGTACGTTGTCGAGCAGCAGGACTTCACCGTCCTTGAGGGAGGCGCGTGCCGCTGTGGCGGCCTCTCCTACGGTCTCGGCGACGAAGGCTACGGGTGTACCCAGTAGCTCGGCGAGACGCACGCTAGCAGCCTTGAGGGAGAAGGCAGCCTCGTAGCCTGTGCCTTCGGGGCGACCGAGGTGGGAGCAGAGGACAAGCTTGGCGCCTGCACCCAGAAGGTGCTTGATGGTGGGCAGAGCTGCTGCAATACGAGCGTCGTTGGTGATAACGCCATCTTTCATCGGTACGTTAAAGTCCACGCGCATGAGGACTTCCTTGCCTGCGACATCGAGGTCGCGTACGGTCATTTTTGCCATATTATGATTAGTTGTGTTGTGTTGAAAATCGTTCAAATATTACTGCGACTGTGCGCCAGCCCAGTGTAGCTTGATTCTTCTCTGATAGCAAGGCTAAAGAACGGGATTTTGTCGAAGATGTTCTAATTGCTAGCCAGCGCCCTGCGCGACTCTATTTCACACTTGACAGGGTCAGCATGATCACGTAGAACAACTCCATGCTCATCGACACCCATTGCCACCTCGTCACCTCCAAGTACTCTGATGTCTCTTCTGTCATCGAGGATTCGCGGGTCCTAGGAGTCACGCATATGATCACACAGGCGACGCATCGCGAGGATTGGCAGGCGAATCTCGATCTCGCAGCCACCTACCCCGATGCCGTGAGCTGCTGCCTCGCGACGCATCCCACGGAGGTGACCTCTGTCACGGACGCGGATATGCAGCAGCTAGAGCAGCTCTGCCGCACCCATCCCATTGCTGCGATCGGTGAGGCGGGCTTGGACTATTACTGGCCAGCGCCCGAGGGCTGGACAGAGGATCGCTACCGAGCATGGCAGCATGAGATCCTAGAGCGGCATTTCGATCTCGCCGCGCGTCTCGGGCTCAATATTTCTATTCACACTCGTGACAGGAAGGGCTCGGCCTGCTTTGAAGATGCTCTTGCGATTGCGCGTGGCTTTCCCAAGGTACGACCTGTCTTTCACTGCTTTGTGGGGACGCAGGTGCAAGCTGAGGCTGTATTCGAGCAGCTCGATGGGATGATTTCTTTCACAGGAGTGCTGACCTTTAAGAAGATGGAGGAGCTACAAGCCATTGCTCGCTGGTGCCCCAGCGAGCGCTTCATGCTAGAGACGGATGCACCCTACCTCTCGCCTGAGCCTTATCGCGGCAAGCTCAATATCCCAGGGCGCACACGCTTTGTCGCAGAGAAAATAGCCGAGCTGCGCGCTGTGAGTCTCGATGAGATCGCTGCGCAGACTTGGGCGAATGCACAGCGATTCTTTCGCCTCTCTTAGAAGAAATTCACTGGTACTGAGGCACCTGCCTCAATGAGGGAGAAGGAGAAGCCCAGCCCCGTCTCACGCACACCACCATTGTCGCGGAAGAAGAGCGTGCCACCGACATGCCACGCGCCCATGTTGCGGAAGAGGGAGTACTGCTGGAGAGGGATGGTGTTACTCTCTGTGTCAAGATACATCTCGCTCGCAAAGCTGTACTTCTCATTGATTCTCAGATTAATCTTCCAGTTAATCTGCTCGGATTTGTACTGGAGTGCATCGCTATAGGTGTAGCGATGCCCGAGCTCGAGCTCCATCCAACGCGTGGCCTGATAGATGATGGAATGTGAGGTGGAGCTAAACTCGTGATTCTGCCCGATGATGGGTACCTGGATATCAGAGACGATTTCCAGACGCTCAGAGGGGTTGAACTCCAAGACGGAGTAGAGATTCGAGTACTCGGTGAGTGAGTCGTTCTGGGCGAGATTGATATTAAAAAAGGTGTTCCAGCGCAGGAGGCGGCGCAGCTCGCCATCGTAGCGGGTGCTGAGGAAGTTGAGAAAGCCGAGACGCAGCGTGCTCCAATCATTCCACCCATCTGCACCTGAGAAGCTATTGATATCCTGCGGCATGGGGATGCTGGAGCTGTTCCCCTGTGTCGTTGTCCATGAGTTGACCTGCGGGATGAGCGGATTGCTCGATGACATGTTGTGATAGGAGTAGCTCACATAGGGCTGGAAGATATGCGTGATACCATCTATCTTGAAGTAATCTGAGCTCAGTGATTTGAACTGACGCTGGAACTTCATGCTCACATCAGTAGCAAAGTAAGCACTCAGACGCGTGTCATCCTCGATATCTTGGAATCCATAGTAGCCGTTGTAGGCAACGCCCAGCTTGGGCACAACGTTGAAGATACCAAAGACCTTGAAGTCCGTGGTGAGCTCGTGTATACTACTGATGCGCAAGTAGCTCTCCTCATTGAGGAGACGCATATAATAGTCACGTACGGCAGGGTCGGCAATCTGCGTGAGCTGCTGCTCGTAGAGGACGCGATCTTCGAGCGGGACGCGCTGGCGCATGTAGGAGATGCTATTGCGGGTTTCGTAGTTGATGCGACTCTTGGCTATGGGTTGACGGACGCGGTAGTAGTTGAACTCCAAGCGCTCGTCTGTGGTGTAATAACTATTAGGATCAAAGCGTAGAAAAACGCTGCGCTCCGAGTAGGGCTTTTTCTGGAGCAGAGTGACCGTGTTGTCTGGCTTGTCATTATCCTCACTGAGCTCCTCAAAATAATCACTCAGAAAGCGCGAATCACTTACTGCATTGATGTTTGTCTTGAATCTCCAGTACTCGGCACGATTGCGATGAATGTCCCAGATACCTTGCAGCGCGATGCGATAGCGATGCGAGTCGATGTGGGGGCGCGGGATGCTCGTGGGATTCTGCTGAGGGTCTAAGTCATTGGTATAGTAGAGGGAGAGACCCGTCATCGCGGGGAATTTCTTCAAGCTAGCGGGCTCTTCTACATCAATCCCGAGTCCTATGCCACGCAGCTCGCGATAGTCAACCTTGCTGGTGAGGATGTAGTCGGCCGTAGGCATGAAGTTCTCCACGCGTCGATTTCCGATGAGAAAGCCATAACTGTTGAGCAGGTAGAGCCCCCAGATGCCGCGCGAGCCAGGTAGGGGCAGATAGCCTTCCTTGGGGTTGAGGGAGTGGGAGAAGGGGATGTAGCCGAGCAGAGGGATGCGAGAAAAAGACTGCTTGCTACCCACGCTCATCCCTTTGGCCTTGAGGCGGTCGCCAGGATAAATTTGTAGATCCTTAAAGCCAATCCAGAAGCTCGGGTCTTTGATATCGTGAGTGCTGACATGCGCGTCTTTGAGCTGGATGTACTTCACCCCCTCTTTATCGGTCAGGTAAGCACCACTTTTCGCGCGTATGAGAATCCCATTCGCCTTGATGCGCACGTCATGAAAAGAGCCCTCTTCTCGCTGCCAACTATAATGAGCGTGCTCTGCTCGCGCTAAAGAATTTCCGCTATAAATGGTAATATCGCCATCGAGTTGAGCCTCCTTGTTCTTGAGGTCTATCTCTATCCCGTGAGAGCGCAGCTCATTGCCAGTGTCCGTGAGCAGCTGGATGGGGCTGCGATCGCTGCGGTAGAGGATGGTCTCCTTGACGCTATCCAAGGAGAGCTGAGCCTCCGAGGCGAGCACATTGACAGCGTTGGGTGAGGAGGTGTCACCTATCTTGTCAAGAGATTCGAGCTCAATGCCTTTTATACTACTATGCTTCTTCTGCGGAAAAACTTCTTCGGGTAAGGGTAGCAACTCAGCGTCTGAGGCTAGCGCAAGGGGTGAGCATAGCAGAATACATCCGATATGCTTCATTGTTTTTTTACAAAAAGAGGAGTCTTCAGAGGGCGGTAGCATAGAGGTGCTATTCTGCTTGAAATGAATGGATTTGTCAAGAGGAGAAGCTGCATTTTCTCTCCAGAATATTAAGGGGGCTTCTCTTTTCTCGCGAGGCAATATTTTGAGATGATTTTCGAGCTGAGTTTGCTTCGAATTGATGGCTCAGAGTATCCTCTTAGACGAGAATTCGAAGCAAAATTCAAACGAAAAGCGCTCAAAAGATGCTTCGTGAAGTGATTTATTGGATTTTCTTATTTAGAATGACGAGAATTTAGAA
>CAYJOV010000054.1:0-14835 GCA_964371905.1 uncultured Akkermansia sp.
TTTAATGATTTCTGGAGGCATCATCATGACAGCAAGTAGAGCTCCCTTGACAAGGCTTCAGACTTCATTATAATGAGTCGATGCACGCGCGCTCCCTTCCCCCACGCCTCACAAGCTACTGCCAGCTCCTACTCGGGCTATCCATGCCAGCCCTGCTCGCAGGAGAAGAAATCCCAAGTGAGCAGCCCACGTGCATCACCCCGCGCCACTACATCTGCTACCAGACTGATGAGGCTCTGCACATCGACGGCAAGCTCGATGAGCGGGCTTGGCAGCAAGCAGCATGGACAGAATACTTCGTCGATATACGCGGCGTCCAGCACCCACACCAGCCCACGTACAAGACGCGCGCCAAGCTGCTCTGGGACAAAAAATACCTCTACATCGCCGCCGAGATCGAGGATCCTCATGTCTGGGCGACGCTGACGGAACGCGAATCCATCATTTTCTATGACAATGATTTTGAAGTCTTCATCGACCCCGATGGCGACACGCACCACTACATGGAGTACGAAATCAACGCCCTGGGCACCGAGTGGGACCTCATGCTCACCAAGCCCTACCGCGATCGTGGCAACAAGGTACTCGACTGCTGGAATATCAACGGCGTACGCTCTGCCGTCCATGTAAAGGGCACGCTCAACAAAGGCGATGACCGCGACGAGGGATGGACAGTGGAGATCGCCATGCCGCTTGATTCGCTCTGCGAGGCAGATAAAAAGATGCCCGCTGACGCTCAGCAGTGGCGCATCAACTTCTCGCGCGTCCAATGGGCGAGCACATGGGACAAAGATAGCTACAAAAAAATCCCCCACCCCATCACCAAAAAGGAGGGCTCGGGTGCCGAGGATAACTGGGTCTGGTCGCCGCAAGGGGTGGTAAACATGCACCGCCCTGAGACATGGGGCTACCTCCAATTCTCCGAAAAAATCGTAGGCACGGGCATTGACAGCTTTCGCCCCGACCGCGCTGCGCCGACACAGAGGGCGCTACGAGAGCTCTACTACCGCATGTGGGAGTACCATGCAAAGCACAAGAAGCACGCCACCAGCCTCACCACGATCCGAGCCGACGAGCTGCGCGTGCCTCACTTCGCCCCCCTACTCCACCACCTGCTTGATGAGTGGTGCATCAGCAGCCCCGATGCCGAGGGGCGCACGCAGATCATCTACTCGGACGGACGCAGCATCACACAAGAAAAATAAGCATGATACGCACACTTTTATTAACAGGACTGACCATGCTCGCCACATGGGCACAGGGGAAGACACCCGCCATCTACGTCTGGGAGCACGCGCCGCAGGCAGGCAAGTCCGAGGAGCATGTGCGTGCGCAGATGCGCGCCATCAAGGCACGTGGGGTGCGGGGTGTTTTCTATCACTCCAACTTCCGCGAGATGGATCAGATACGCCTCGCCGCGGGCATCGCCTCGGAGCTCGGGCTGGAGTTTCACGCATGGGTGCCCACGCTCACGCAGGTCGGCAACCCTGTCGTCAAGGATAGCTGGTACTCCGTGAGCCGCGAGGGTCATTCTGTGAAGGACAAGCCCCCCTACGTCAGCTACTACCAATTCCTCTGTCCGAATAGTGAAGAAGTCTACCAATACCTCTCCCAGAGCTACCAACAAGTCGCGCGCATCGCGGGCGTCTCAGGCGTGCAGCTCGACTACATCCGCCACCCCGATGTCATCCTCGCTCGCGGTCTCTGGGCAAAGTATGGGTTGGATATGAAGGGGGAGGCCGCCCCCTACGACTACTGCTATTGCACGCGCTGCGCCGAGAGGTACAAGGAGCGCTCAGGCATCGACATCCGCAGCAAGGGCGACGCGGCGCAGCACATCGCCAGCTGGAAGCAATTCCGCTACGCGAGTCTCACCCAGCTCGTCAACCGCCTCGCCGCGGATGTGCACCGTGCGGGGAGTCGCATCAGTGCCGCCGTCTTCCCTGGTCCTACCTTGGCAAAGAGCATGGTACGGCAAGACTGGGGGAAGTGGCAGCTAGACATGGTGGCTCCCATGCTCTACAATGATTTCTACCTCCAGCCCCCTTCGTGGATAGCGGAGCAGACGCGGGAAGGACTCGATGCAAAGCGCGCCGAGACACAATTCATCTGCGGGCTCTTCATCTGCGGACAGCCTGAGAAGAAGGAGCAATTCAAAGACCCCGAGGCCTGGGGGCTCACGCCCAGTGAGCTCGAGATCGCCGCGCGCGCTGCGGTCAAGCAGGATGTGGAGGGCATTGCGCTCTTCACCTTCTCTAGCATGACAGACGCCCACTGGGAGACGCTGCACAAGGTGCTCAAGGAGTCCGAGCTGCCCTGAGTATTCAGTACCTATCTCTGAGCAAAGCGACCACCTGTCTTCACGCCCTAGGGCCATGACCACCCTGTGCGGTCTTCTCGGTGCGAGTGATGCGAGTGATGCTCCGCGTCTGCCACGCGAGCAGGCGTGAGAGTTGCTAGAGTGACGTCCTACTGGATCTGCGATCTTGCGTTGCCGCAGGGATACGCCTCGCTGCCCAAGAGGACTCTGCCTCCCCCCGCAAGGGACGCCGCAGTCCCTTTTCTTGAGACGACACGCTCTACTGCGGCGGTGGCAGTACAATCGTCGTTTTCGGCGATGTAGCTGAGTTCTCCCGCGCATGCGTGCGCGCGCCTACCCCAGCTGGAACATCCCCACCGAGCCCCGCGCCGACGCTCGGCGGCTTGATATGGATCACTGTCTCCGCCTCCTTCGCCAAGTTCTCACGGTCACGCACAATCTGCTCCACATACTCGTCATCACTCAGCCACTTAAAATGATCTCGCGCGGCTCGCTCGCGCGCCAGTTCCTTCGCATACTCGCGCTCCACCACCGCCAGCTCCTGCTCCAGCTCACTGCGCTTCTGCCTCGGAATGGTAATCAGATAGCTCATCCCCAATGCTACAGCCAAGAGCAGCACCACGGCGATAATTAAAAATAAATGCGATTGTCCTCGCCATCCCACAACTCCTTGCTCCCCAAGCAGACGCCTCCCCTGAGAAATAAATCGTGTCACTGATTGCAGAAGTGCTCTCATAAAAAATCAAGTTAAAAACGGCGGCATCACAAGCCCTAGACGCTCACAAGCATACTCCATCGCTCGCGTGTAGTCAAGCTCCCCATTCCCACACTCAGGTATTGTCTCAATGGGCAAGATATGACTCGGGCACCAGCAAGCAGGATAGCCTTGATTCATCAGCTTGTAGCATAGGTTCAGCAGCTCATTGGATGACACTCGCTTATGGATGCACGAGAGCAAGATGATTTTCTCACTGATGTCCTCCCCCGAGCGCACGCTCAGCACCGCTAAGGAGCGCGGGTCACTCGTCTTGAGCTCAAAGATCCCACAGATCAACTCCTCGATGAGCTCATGCGACACGAGCTCATGCTGTAGCTTGCTAAAGCGATGTTCACGCCCCGCGATACACAGCTCTCCCTCCTCACTCATGCAAGCAATCTGCCCCGTGCGCAGCCAAGCTCGCCCTGAGATCAGGCTGCTACTTCGCACCCATAGCATTCCTAGCTTGTGCGGGCAATGCTCGAGTGGCTCCTCACTCTCGGGGTCACAGATACGCAAGGCTGTCCCCAGTAAAGGATAGCCACTCAGGCGCACGCTCTGCGTCTCAGGGAGACATCGCTTGATGGCTTCTCCAAAGACCTCCCCCCCCTCGCCCGTGAGTAGCTCATCTACCCCGCGCGAGTACGCCTCTAGTGTCAGCAGGCTCGCCGACTCAGGGCAGTAGTAGGCATGCATAAAGCGCATTCCCCAGTGCTGCTCATAATGCGCTTGCAGCTCGACAGGCAGGTGCTCACCATAACTGATAAAGGTCATACTCACGGGAATACGAGGGACGGGGGGCTTCTCGGTGAGCATCTGGCGTAGCTGCGCCGCATGGGTCAGAGCTGCGTCCACCTTGTATTGCTTGCCCAGTGTCAAAAAGCGCGGCAGGGCACTCACAATGGGATAGGTGACGATGTCACAACCACAGAGCAAGGGGTAGAGCAGTCCCATGATAAAGCCCATGGGCATGTAGTAGGGCTGCGTGCTGAGTATCGTATGCCCTGGCTCAAGGGGGAGGCGCGCTTGGGATATGTAGCGGCTCGCGAGTAGCATTCGATGCGTAATGCTATGCGCATAGAGCTGCTGCTGATCATCACAGGAGTAAAAGAGCATCGCCTCATCATCTGCGGTACTCTCCAGCGGGAGCAGTAGGCGGTAGAGTCGCGAGGGCGAGGCGATATGCGCGGTAGTCAGCCAGACGCGCCGCTGCCACGAGCCAATGCGCCCGAGGAGGTCACCTAGCATGATGAGATCACGCGTCAGCGGCCACGCAAAGGTGGAGGGCTTCTGGTAATAACGCTCCTCGGTGATGAAGCGCGTCAACTCCGCCTCGCGTATGATCGTCTCCACCTTCGCCCGATCTAGAGTCGTGTCTATATTCACAGGCACGATCCCCGTGATCAGGCAAGCAAGATTCGCCAGTATCGCATCGCGCCCCGGTGGCAAAATAATGCCGATGCGGTAGCACTGCGTATAGGTGCTGCGTAGCTCTCGCGCCAGCGGGACAAGCTGGCTGAGCAGCTCGTCATAAGAAATCAGCGAATCATTCACCCCATCGATCACGCTCGCATTGGGATGAGCCAAGAGGCTCTCGAGAACAAGCAGCCCCATATTGGCATCCTCCAGCTGGTGGAGCTCATCGAGCTGACGCATCGAGGCCTCCTGCCATGAGTCGCGCAGGCGCTGCGCCATATCCTCGCCCGCCCGCACGCGTGCTAGCCCCATGGCGAGCATATGATCACAGGGGAGGCGCGTTGCGATGAGATGCTGCTCATCATAGTTATAAAGCCCGAGATAGAGCGGATGGATATCCAGACGCATCTGGGTAAAGAAGGCTAGAGTCTCGGTGGTCACATCCGTGAGTGGGTCTCCCGCGGGCTCGTCCTTGGAGGGTGTGCTGGGTAGGTAGGCGACATTCGCCCCACGGCGCACCGCATTGATGATTTTCCTCCTCACCTCGACGAGGGGATCGGTAGAGCTCGAAAAGATAATCCCCTCTGCCTGCTTGCTGCTCAGGTAATCAGTAATATCCGAGCTGGGCATCTGGTCGCGATCGGCCAGCCAGCATACCCCCCCCGTCTGCTCGCAATGCGCCTCGATCATGTGGAGCAAGCTGATGTTGATACGATTCGGGACGAGCATACAGGGATACTGCGGCAGATCGTAAAGCTTGATATGAGGCGAGAAGAACATCTGCGCAGCAATATATCACAGAGTCCCCATGCGATCAATCATGTATAGAGGCATTTTTGTATTTTTATAAAAAGAAAATAGTCGCTACCCCTCTAAATAAAAGGAGTAGCGACTCTATAAAAGATGTTAAATGTCTATCTTCGCAAATAAGTACGAAGAATAAGCAAGCTTACTTGGTATCGTAGACCATGACGGGCTCGTGACGTACCTCCTGTACGACAGTGGGCTCAGGAGTAAAGGTGGGCATAGGACGCAGAGGAGGCGCGGGGGCTTCCTGTGAGCAGCAAGAGGCGAGGATCACCGAAGTGACGAGAACAGCGAGAGTGAGAGTTGTCTTTTTCATACGTTGGAATAACGGATTACAAAGCATATTAAATCAGAAAATAAAGCAGTCGTCAAGAAACAAAGAGGATATAGGCATTTTTTTCATGCTCAAAACAAAGCCAGATCCCCCCGAGCCTCAATAGCATATTGCTAAAACTACGATTTGAAATGGTGAATCTGCCTTTGACGGCGCAATCGGTCTACAGCATAAAAAACACCAGCTAGCACAAGCTGAGCTCACTCTCAGCTTGCGCTCTATTTTTCATGTAGAGAACAAACCCAGATCCTAACATCGTAGAATCTGGGTCTGATAAAAGTGTGTGTGTGTGATGAAATGGATGTGTGTTCTGTTATCTAATAGTTGTTTGTAATGTCCTTTCTTTTGTCGTGATGATGAGATTAGCCCTTGTGATTGCGGTGCGGACGACATTCTCCTCGAATAGCAGGAGAAGCGATACATCTTAATGTATAATTGTTAGTCATTATCGTTGTTTCTGCATTTCTAGCAGATAGGTCGGCATGGTATCACGATTTGTACTACAATTCCAGTAAGAAGCTCTTGATAAGCAGTCTGTCCATAATACACCCTAACTATAACATTCAAAAATCAAGCACTTACAGACACGAAAAAAGAGAGACTCATTTTTACCGCAAGCAATAAGCAATAAAGAATTGCCAAAGCCTCCTGAGCTCTGTATACTCCTGCGCGCATGCTGACGATTAAAAAACTCACCAAGGCGCACGCAGGACGCACCCTCTTTGCAGAGACAGAAATCACCGTCAACTGGGGCGAGCGCATCGCGCTCGTCGGACCCAATGGCGCGGGCAAGTCCACGCTCTTTCGCATGATCTTGGGCACAGACTCCCCCGATGAGGGACAAATCAATCGCGATGAATATGCCGTCGTGGGCTACCTCGCCCAAGAGGCGGGAGACCCCAGCGATCGCAGTGTACTCGAAATCGCCATGAGCATCACCCCCGAGGTCGGCGATGCCATCGCCCATATCCGCGAATGTGAAGCCGCCGGCGATACCAGCAGCGAGCTCTACGCACATGCGATGGATACCTACATCGCGAACAATGGCTACCAGCTCGAGCCCAAGGCAAAGAAGATCCTCAAGGGGCTAGCCTTCAAGGACAGCGACTTTGCACGCCCCGCGCGTGAGATGAGCGGCGGCTGGGTCATGCGCGCGCATCTAGCGCAGCTGCTCGTGGCAGAGCCCGATCTGCTCATGCTCGATGAGCCGACGAATCACCTCGACTTGCTGAGTCTGCTGTGGTTTCAGCGTTATTTGAAGAACTACCCAGGAGCTATCTTCATGATCTCGCATGATCGCGACTTCATGGATGAGCTCGTGGAGACGGTTTACGACATTGAGAATACAAAGCTGATACGCTACACGGGCAATTACACGCGCTTTGTCGAGCAGAAGGAGATGCGCTACGAGCATCTGCTCAACGCGTGGAGACATCAGCAGAAGGAGATCGCGCATGTTGAGTCCTTTATAGAACGCTTCCGCTCGGTGGCGTCGAAGGCGGCGCAGGTACAGAGCCGTATCAAGCAGCTCCAGAAGATGGAGCGCATGGAGAAGCCGAAGCAGGCGCGGCGTATTTTCAAATTCAACTTCCCCCAACCACCGCGCGCCATGCAAAAGGTCATGGAGCTCGAAAAGGTCGGTCAATCCTATGGGGAGAAGCGCATTTACAAGAATCTCGACCTGCTCATTGAGCGCGGCGATCGCATCGTGCTGGTGGGTCCCAACGGTGCGGGGAAATCGACCCTGCTCAAAATCCTCGCGGGCGTTGTCCCCATTGATGAGGGGAAGCGCACACCGGGGACGACGACGCGCATCGGCTACTTCTCCCAGATGCGTGCAGAGAATCTCACGCCGAATTTCACGGTGCTCGAGGAGATCATGAATGCGAATCACGAGTTCCGCGAGGAGGAGGCACGCGCAGTGCTAGGCTCCTTCCTCTTCCGCCGCTTGGATGTGGAGAAGCGCGTGGAGGTGCTCTCAGGTGGGGAGAAGTCACGCCTGAGTCTCGTGAAATTCCTCGTCAATCCGCCCAATTTATTGCTCATGGATGAGCCGACTACCCACCTTGACTTGCAAAGTGTCGAGGCACTGAGTCAGGCCTTGAAGCACTATGAGGGCACGCTGATTTTTATCTCGCACGATGTGCACTTCATCCGCGCATTGGCAGAGAAGACACTGCATATCAACCATGGAGCAGTCACCCCCTATGCGGGAGGCTATGATTACTATCTGGAAAAATCGGGCATCCTCGACGAGAAGGATGCGATGGATCAGTAGCACGCGTGACGTGAGACTCAATCGGTGAAAATGTGGCTTTTGTTTGGAGCCACATTTTGCTATGATGCTGTCATGATATGGCGCGTTGTTTCTCTCGTTTCACTATTGGGCACTCCTGCTTTGGCGCAGCAGGCTCAAAGCACTCCTCCAGCAGCGCCAGCCTCAGCCCCCCAGAGTGCTCAACAGCAAGCCTTGCTCGATGAGGCGGCACTGGAGCAGGCGCGGCGTTCGCGTCTGGAGGCAGAGAAGGTGAGCGAGATTCCACGCTTGACCTCAGAGCTAGGGATATTCACTGTTGTGAGCAAGGATAGCCTGCGAGCGGGAGCTATTGCATCGCGCGCCGATGATATTTATCGCCACCTGCAAAAGCTCATCTCGCTGCCCAGCAAGACAAAGTACATGATCCTCATCGAGCTAGTCGGTGAGACGCGTGAGCGCCCCGTCGCGCAGCCCTACCAGCTGAGCATTGATCTACTCGGCAATGATCCTATCGTGTCTCTGCGCATCCATGTAGGCGGAGGCATTGATATAGGCGAGCTGCATTGCGCGCTGGTGCGAGTCTGTCTCTACGAGCTGGCTCTGCGTCAGGTGGATTTGGATGCCTATGAGGAGGAGGACGAGGGAGAGCTCGCCTTGCCACTGTGGCTGACCACGGGGGTAGAGCAGGCTGTTCTATGGCGCGGGGGGCGCTTGGACAGGGAGCTCTTTTCCGAGCTCTTCAAGCGTTCGGATGTGCTGAGTGTGAAAGATATTCTCGATTTTGCCGAGCGTTCGCGACTGGATGCGAGCACGCAGCATTTGTTTGATGCCTCTTGTGCAGCTCTGATGCTCAGCCTGCTCAATCAACCAGGGGGCGAGGAGGCTATTTTGGATATGGTGCAGGAGGGGCTTTCCTCTCGAGAGAGTGCACGCGCGTCACTAATGAAGTACTTCCACGCGCTGGGCTTGGATGACAAGTCCTTGCAAAAATGGTGGGCTCTCGAATTAGCCAATATGGCGACCCCCAACCTGATGGAGAATATCACCCCCCTGCGCACCGAGACGATGCTGGTAGACGCGCTCAAGGTGCTGCGCGTGAATCGCGAGACGGGACAGCCGCTGGAGCTCTCACTGGATGATGTCCGAGGGCTCATGGCGCAGGATAATTGGCGAGAGCTGCTTCCCAGCATTCATCACAAGCTCATACGTCTCAATTTGCGCGCCTTTCAAGGCTATAGACCTATCATTACTCAGTATCAGAATATGATTTCACTGCTGCGTACTGAGGATGATGTCGAGAAGGTGGAAGCAATGATACTCGAGCTGGTAGCTCTACGCATCGCCTACCGCAAGGCGGCCACACGGGCGCGCGATTACCTCGACTGGTACGAGATGACGCATACAAAGGGTGATGGCAATGCCAACTTGCAGCAGTACTTGCGCCTGCGCGCGATGCTACGCCAACAGCAGCCCAGCCTGAATACACCTATGAGTCGCTATCTCCGCGATATTGAGCAGCTCATGGATCTCAAGGCAGGGCAGCCACTGCCCAAGTCCATGAGCGCACCTAAGGTAGAATCCACTCCCTCTACACGCCCATGAGTCGTCGAGCCACAGCCAAGGAGGAGCTCTCCCTACCCCCCCGCCCCGATCGTACGCATGAGATCGCGCAGCGTGCGCTGGGCTATCAGCTGATCTGCGGTATTGATGAGGCGGGACGCGGACCGCTGGCGGGGCCCGTGCTCGCCGCGGCGGTCATCCTGCCCGAGACCTATGAGCTCTCAGGCTTGACGGACTCGAAAAAATTGACCGCCAAGCGACGCGAGGCTCTCTATGCCGAGCTAATGGAGGACACACGAGTGATCAAGAGCATCGCCGAGGCGAGTGTCGCAGAGATCGATGAGCTCAACATCCTCCGCGCGACGCATCTTGCCATGCGACGCGCGGCTGAAGGCTTGGAGCCGCAGCCCCATTGTTGCCTCATTGACGGGCTCGCGGTGGAGGGCTTCCCCTACCCTCAGCTCGCGCTGGTAAAGGGCGATGCACGCGATCTGAGCATTGCCGCAGCCAGTATACTCGCCAAGGTCGCGCGCGATCATCTCATGCAAGAGCTCGATGCGACCTTCCCCGCCTATGGCTTTGCCAAGCATGCGGGCTACGGGACAGCGGCGCATCTGCGCGCGCTGCGTGAGCATGGGATCACGCCCCATCATAGGCGTAGCTTTGCCCCTGTGGCGCAGCTGAGCCAGATGACGCTCGATTTTGGATTGTGAGGCTGCTATGATTGCGTGGTACCACCGATGGGCAGCGCGTTGCTGTGTACTCCATGCACTGCGCTTTGAGCGCCCCGAGGGCGTGGAGAATGAGTCGCACTGGATTGGCAGCTACGGCGAATACGTGGCTGCCTCCTACCTGCGGGCTCACGGGCATCGCGTACTGCGGCAGAATTTCCGCCGAAAGGGAGGCGGTGAGATCGATCTGGTGACACGACAGCGCGACACGCTCGTCTTTTGCGAGGTCAAGACGCGCCAATCCCTCGCAGGGGGAGCCCCCGCACGAGCGGTGGATCATGAAAAACGCGACCTCCTACGCAAGGCCGCCCACACATGGCTGCTCTACCTCGGCGCGGATCGCGAGACGATTCCCTACCGATTCGACATCATCGAGGTCATCCTCAGCGTGGGCAAGCCGCCCCATGTCAGGCATCTCAAAGACGCCTTTGGCTCAGTCGAGGGGCGCGCCCACGCGTGGCTGCGCTGAATCCCCCTCCTGACCCTAAAAATTCGCTAGATCTGAGTGCAGCGTTGACGCAGCACATGATCACAGAGGACGAGAGCCGCCATAGCCTCGACGATAGGCACCGCGCGCGGCAGCACGCATGCATCATGACGCCCCTTGCCCTTCAGCGAGACCTCTTCACCACGATCATTGACCGTATCTTGGGAAAGCATGATCGTCGCCGTCGGCTTGAAAGCTAGGCGCATATTGATATCCTCGCCATTCGAGATCCCTCCCTGCACACCTCCGCTATGATTGCTACGCGTACGCACGCGATCACCCTCCATATAAAAGGCATCATTATGCTCACTGCCCAAGTACTGCGAGGCCGCAAATCCACTCCCCAGCTCAAAGCCCTTGCACGCGGGGATGCTCATCATCGCATGCGCCAGCGTCGCTTCTAATTTGTCAAAGACAGGATCACCCAGCCCCACGGGCACTCCACGCAGGCTACAGGCGACCACACCACCCACCGAATCACCGCGATCGCGCACCTGCTCGATCTTCGCCGTCATCGCCTCCGCACTCGCCGCATCCGCCGTACGCACGATATTACTCTCAATCCCCTCCCTGCTCACCTCATCGGGACGCAGCGGGCACTCAATATCATGCACACGCGCCACCCACGCGAGAATCTCAAGATCGGGATAGAGCGTGCTCAAAACCGCCTTGGCCACCGCTCCAGCAGCGACGCGTCCAATCGTCTCGCGAGCACTCGCACGCCCCCCACCCGCCCAAGCGCGGCGACCATACTTCGCATCATAGCTATAATCAGCATGCGAGGGACGATAGCTATGCTGCATCTCATCATAGGAGGTCGAGCGGTGGTCCTTGTTGCGCACCGAGAGCGCGATAGGAGTGCCCAAGGTCACGCCATCCAAGACCCCGCTGAGGATCTCCACGCGGTCGCCCTCATCACGAGGAGTCACAATAGAGCTCTGCCCAGGTCGGCGACGATCAAGCTCCTGCTGAATCATCGCCCCATCGAGCTGCACCCCTGCGGGACAACCATCAATAACGACCCCCACACCCACACCATGGGACTCACCCCATGTACTAATCCGAAATATACGTCCAAAGCTACTCGACATAGCAGCAGTATAGCGCAGCCCCCTCCCTTTGACAAGCGCGGCGTTCCCCACACGCTACGGAAAAAATATTTCCCCCGCCGCCTCCCTTGTGCTATCATGCGCCCACATGACAGCGCTATCCCCCTCGAACAAAACAGCAATTCTGCTCCTCCACTGCCCCGACCAGCCCGGCATCCTCGCCACCATCACCACCTTCATCAACGACAACGGAGGCAATATCATCTACCTCGCCCAGCACGCCGACCGCATCGAGCAGGTCTTTTTCATGCGCGTGGAGTGGGAGCTCGACGGCTTCACCATCCCCGAGGAGAAAATACACGACACCCTCGACATGCTCTATGCCAAGCGCTACGAGATGACCTTGCGCCTCTACTTCAACGACAAAAAGCCCCGCATGGCGCTCTTTGTCTCCAAGATGCCCCACTGCCTCTTTGACCTCCTCGGCCGCTACACCGCCGGTGAATGGAATGTAGAAATCCCGCTCATCATCAGCAACCACGAGGACATGCGCCACGTCGCCGAAAAATTTGACATCCCCTACCACGTCTTCCCCATCACGCGCGAGAACAAGCAGCAGCAAGAAGAAGCCACCCTCGCGCTACTCGCGGAGCAGAGCATCGACTTTGTCGTCCTGGCTCGCTACATGCAAATCCTCTCCCCGCATTTTATCTCCGCCTACGCCGATCAGATCATCAACATCCACCACTCCTTCCTGCCCGCCTTCATCGGGGCAAAGCCCTACCACGCCGCCTTTGAGCGCGGGGTGAAGCTCATAGGCGCGACCAGCCACTACGTCACCAACGACCTCGACGCCGGCCCCATCATCGAGCAAGACATCACACGCGTCTCGCACCGCGACTCTGTGCAGACTCTGATCAACAAAGGACGCGACATCGAGAAGATCGTCCTCTCCCACGCCGTTGAGAAGCACATCGCGCACAAAATTCTCGTCTACGGGAACAAGACCGTCATCTTTAATTAACAACTAAACAACAAGTTCTTACAAATAAACGTCAATAAAATCATCAAAAAAATGTAAAAAACTTCACCTTTTTTGTTGACATAGACACGAAGTTCCGCTATACTGTGCGCACCGCAAGAGCGGTAACACAAACAACAAGCAAACGCGCTCGTAGCTCAATTGGATAGAGCATCTGACTACGGATCAGAAGGTTTGGGGTTCGAATCCCTGCGAGCGTGCTTTTTAAAACGAAAGATAAAACATCCGTCCTTTAGAAACAAAGGACGGTGTTTTGTTCTCAAGAAGTGATAAAAAGCAACAACATAACGGGGGCGTCCTGGTTTCGACTGAATACTTGAGATGCTAGCTGCATGTGGAGGTTGATCGGTTGGCCTCCTTAAAAAGCCGATAAAACTATTAAATGCCTATTCCTCTAATAACGAATACGCAATGGCTGCTTAATTAAGCAACCGGAGTCAAGCTCTGATGCCTACTAAGGGTGCGACTCTCAAAACTAGTAGGCAGGTAGAGTGTGGAGTACACGCGCACTCTATGACATCCACAGCGTACTAGCTAGGTGCAAGGCCGACACAGCGCGGACCACCGGCGAATCAAGCAAGCTGCGTCTGAACATGGAGATGCCAATATCAACGGTGTTCAGGACAGGGGTTCAACTCCCCTCGCCTCCATAGTCTAGGGACTTGCAAAGGGCTTCACTCATCGGGTGAAGCCCTTTAATATTGCCACTTTACGAGATTTTTGCTTGCATAGAGTTTCACTGGATATTATATTGAAGTAGTGAAAACGGTAGTTCATAGCGGTAGTGCATGCTCTTTCACCTCTAAGCAAAGAAGAAAATGAGTGGGATCAAACAAAGGGGCGGTAAGTGACTCTCAAACTGGAAGCTACACGGCAAGCCTGTATCATGGACAACAGGGCTTGAAAAGTAAAGGGAACAAAGTACATGACGGCTACAGCATCACGCAAGGCAGCTGTGCGCATATCCGAGTGCTGGAAGAATGCAGCCAATGGGCACGCCACACGCAAGCAAGCCGAGGAGGCTATCAAGGCTATTCCTAACCTATCTCCCAAGATTCTAAACAACGCATTGGATAGGGTGAAGGCTTTAGCATTGCCTGACTCTTTGGGCAACATGCCATCTATTCGCCAATACTTGGCAGAGTACAAGGGGGGATGCTACCCCCAATTCTGAAAAGCAGCGCGCCAGCATCTATGCGCGACCCCTTGCTCATCTAGGAGCAGATGCAGACAGAAGGCTTGATTCTCTCACCGCTGATACATGCCGCGCTTGGGTGCGTATTCAATTGCAGCGCGTCAGCTTAGATACTGTAGAAAGCTACCTTAGCTATATCTATCAGCCGCCTTTAATCGGGCTATAGATGATGCACTACTTGAACGTAATCCCTTTAGCCCTTAGCCGTGAGAAAGATGACTAGAGCAGCTAACCCCACAGCAACACAAGACAAGACGGATAGAGAGCCCTTCACAGCTGAGGAATTGCGCTTGCTGTGTACTGCCATTGCTCAGCCATGGCGTGACATGATACTTATCTCTTTCTTGACAGGTGGACAGCATATAGGAGATATTGCTTGCCTCAAATGGGAATCCGTCAATAGAGAGGCAAAGACAATCACCTTCATCACAGGCAAGACGCGCAAGCTTATCTCTCACCCCATGATCAAGCCCCTTCGTGATTGCCTTTCTAGGCTATGGCAGAAAAGGCTTGATGAGGTCTATGTGTTTCCCGATATGGCTAGACGCTCCAAGCTCTCCAGAAGTGGGATTTCTGTAGAGTTCACAAGCATTCTCAAGGCTCTTGGTATAGCTACACCTCACAATCAGGGATTGAGCGGAGATAGGAGAAATGTATCAAAGAAGCGCTTTCATAGCATTAGGCATACTGTAGTATCTCTTTTACACTCTGGCAACAAAACAACTCAGGACGTAGCAAGGGCTATTATGAGACACGATCTCATAGAGATAGAGCGTGCGTACGCACATAAGAGAAAAAGGGGCACTCCGTCAAAATCTTATCATGATTGCCTCACTTGATAAGAAAGTTAGTATTAGTAATAAATCAGCTATAGAAAAAG
>CAYJOV010000055.1:0-14553 GCA_964371905.1 uncultured Akkermansia sp.
CGACTTGGGGGCGGATTTCAAGGATAGTACCGTTGACGATATCACCTTTGCGGAAGGAAGGAAGCTTAGAGTCAATCAAGGCTTCCAATTCAGAGTTACTCATTAAATGTAGTGGTTAGGTTAATGGTTCAATTCTCCTCGAAGCCCCTAATTGTCAGTAACCAACGGGGCACCTAAAGCTACTGATCGGAGAAATGTGCGCGGATTATATAAGATGAGTCCTCATATTGCAAGCCTTTTCTCTTCGGACTTGAAATATCTCGCCTTCTATGCTATCCTAAGCCCATACATGACTAGAATCAAGACAGCCGTCGTCGGAGCCAGTGGCTACACTGGACAAGAATTGCTACGCATCCTACTCCTCCATCGTGGAGTCGAGCTCGTCTGTGCGACCTCGCGCCAATACGCGGGGCAGCAACTCTCAGATGTCTTTGCCCGCTTTGCTCACATCCCTGGGGCTGACATGTGCTTCACCGATTCGGATGTAGCCGCCATCGTTGCCACGGGGGCGCAGGTCGCCTTCCTCGCACTCCCCCATGGAGTATCAGCCTCCTATGCAGGCGGACTCGTCGAGGCGGGAGTGCGCGTGATCGACCTCTCCGCGGACTTTCGCCTCAATGACCCCGCGATCTATGAGGAATTCTACGGCAGCGAGCACCCCAATATCCCCTTGCTTCAAGAAGCCGTCTATGGCATGCCCGAGCTGCATGCACAAGAAATATGCGAGGCGCGCCTCGTGGGCTCCCCCGGCTGCTACCCGACCAGCATCATTCTCCCACTCGTCCCTCTCCTGAAGGCAGGACTCATCCAGCCACAGGATATCGTCGTGAATAGCTCCAGTGGCGTCTCAGGCGCGGGGCGCAAGGCAGATATCTCGCTACTCTTCTGTGAGTGCAACGAGAGCACGAGAGCCTATGGCGTGCCTCGCCATCGCCATCTCTCAGAAATCGAGCAGGAGCTCAGCCTCGCTGCAGGCGAGCCTGTCGTCATCACCTTCACCCCACACCTCATGCCCGTCAATACAGGCATCATCACCACCTCCGTGGCAAAGCTCGCCGAGAATGCCGATGCCGCAGCGATTGAATCCTGCCTCCAAGCCGCCTACGCGAATGCCCCCTTTGTGCGTCTCCTCGGTCAGAATAAGCCCGCAGACACCAAGAATGTCACGCGCACCAATTTCCTCGACCTCGGCTGGGCCATCGACCCACGCACCCAGCGTCTCATCCTCATGAGTGCCGAGGACAATGTGGTCAAAGGAGCAGGTGGACAGGGCGTACATGCCTTCAACCTCATGTTTGACTTTGAGGAGTCGGAGGGGCTCTGGCTTATCTAATTCTTGCTCCAACGACAAGAAACACCATGCTACCACTGCTGCTCATCGTGGATGACGAGAAGTCGACCCGAGACGCACTCTCCCTCGCGCTAGAGGAAGAGTACGAGGTCTTTGCAGTCAGCCATGGAGCGGCAGCACGCGCGCTCATGGAGAGCGAGCCCGTCGACATCCTCTTGACAGATCTACGCCTCGGTGGCGAGAGCGGCATGGAGCTCATCGACTACGCCCAAGCCCTTCCCTCGCCTCCCTGCTCCATCA
Source organism: uncultured Akkermansia sp. (assembly GCA_964371905.1). GTDB lineage: Bacteria > Verrucomicrobiota > Verrucomicrobiia > Verrucomicrobiales > Akkermansiaceae > Akkermansia. The sequence goes on from CAYJOV010000055.1 coordinate 1,592, forward strand.
TGATGACGGCCTACGGCAGCGAAGATATCGCAGCCGAGGCGCGTCGACATGGTGCCTATTACTTTCTCAACAAACCGCTCAACCTCGATGAGGTCGAGCTACTGCTCAAGCGAGCGGCGCACACGCGCCAGCTCGAAAAGCAAAATGAGCAGCTCGTCACCCAGCTCCACCCCAACGCACAGCTCGATCGCATGCTGGGTGACAGCCCGCAAATGCAAGATATCTTTCATCGCATCAAGCAAGTCGCCCCGACCACAGCCAGCGTACTCATCGAGGGCGAGAGCGGGACGGGTAAGGAGCTCGTCGCACGCGCCCTACACAAGCTCTCAGGACGCCCTGCGCAGAAATGGGTCGCGGTGAATTGCGCCGCCCTCTCCCCGCAGCTCATGGAGAGCGAGCTCTTTGGCCACGAGCGTGGGGCATTCACCGGAGCGGCGCAGCGACGCATAGGACGCTTTGAAGAGGCAGATGGCGGCACCATCTTTCTTGATGAGATAGGAGAAATCGACATCCCTACGCAGGTCAAGCTCCTGCGCGTCCTCTCCGAGCGCAGCATCGAGCGAGTCGGGAGCAACAAGACCATTCCCATCAATGTGCGCATCATTGCCGCCACCAATAGAAAGCTCGAGAGCATGGTCGCGGAGGGAAGCTTCCGCCTCGATCTCTTTCAGCGCCTCAATGTCATCTCGCTCCAGCTCCCCGCTCTGCGCGAGCGCCAAGGCGACGTCGTGCTCATGGCACAGGTCTTTCTCCGCGAGCTCTGCGAGGAAAACGCCAAGGAACTCAAGCAACTCAGCCGCCCCGCCCTCGACCTCCTGCGCCACTACAGCTGGCCTGGCAACGTGCGCCAACTGCGCACCGCCATCGAATACGCCGTGGTCATGAGTGAGCAGAGCCTCATCGAGCGAGAAGACCTACCCGAGTACCTTCAAACCTCGCGCGGCGAGGAGACAAGCGAGGTGATACAGTCACCTTTTCTCGATAATAAGCTTGAACAATACCCCCAGTTTAATCTAGAATGCGTTGAGCGACGAACCATCCTCGCAGCGCTCGCCTACACCAAGGGCAATCGCACGGCAGCAGCCGAGCTGCTAGGACTGAGCAGACGCACCCTCCAACGCAAACTCAGTGCCCAGCCAGACACCTACAAGGCCTATCTTTAAATCACATATCAACAGCACATATGAACACCAGCCTCACCTCGATCAACAAGCATCACACATCGATACGTGTCATCCTACTGCTCCTCGTTGTCGCGCTTGTCACCATCCAGCTCGTGCTCACTTTCCGAGGACTCTTCCACGCCGAAGCCATGGATCAGGCTCAAATTGCGCGAAACATTGCGCGCGGTGATGGCTTCACCACACAATTCATCCGTCCCGTGGAGTTCATGGATCACGCTAAGGCTCTGAAAGACAAAGATATTGAAAAGGTAGATCTCGACCAATTCCGCGACACAAACTACGCACCGCTCTACCCCTACACGCTCGCGCTCGCGCTCAAGATCACAGGTCAAGGCGATTTCGAAGCCACGCGCCTCGAGGACATCTCTCCCAAGATCTATGCACCCGATCGCGTGATTGCGGGTGTGAGTGCCCTCTTCTTTATTATTGCGCTCATCCAGATATTTTACCTTTCTCGACGCCTCTTCGATGAATATCTAGCCTATGCGACAGTAGGCTTTATAGCGCTGAGCAATCTCTACCTAGAGTTCGCCACCAGCGGGCTTCCTCAGATGCTGATGCTCTGCTTCTTCATCGGGGCGGCACACTGCTTCCTCAAAGCCATGGATCACAGCCGCGCAGCGGGGATGAAAAAAGTAATCTTTCTCGCGGCAGCCTTCACGTGCATCGCCATGCTCTGCCTGACCTCGTGGATGGGCATCTGGGTCGCACTGGGCGCGCTGCTCTTTGCCGCAGTCTTTTTCCGTCCACACGGTATCTACTCTATCCTAGGGGTGGTCATCTTGCTCATTCTGCTCATCATCCCCATTCTGATGAATGCCAGTGCCACAGGCTCGCTGGTGGGCAATCTGTACTACGAGTTTTACAACTTTGATGGTGCGGGCTCGGAGATGGTGATGCGCCTCACCAATGTAGGCAACCTCCCGCTCAATAGCTCCAGCTTCTGGCTGCGCCTCATGGGCAAGACCTTTGCCCAGCTCAATAATGTCTACACCATGATGGGAGCGATCATCGTGGTTCCCCTCTTCTTCCTGAGCCTCTTTACGCGCTACAAAAAGGAAAGCACCAACACGCTCAAGTGGCTCGTATTCTTCGTATGGCTCTTTGTGAGCATAGGGATGGCTCTCTTTGGGGCGAAGGGTGACATCTCCGCCTCACAGCTCTACATCTTGCTCGGTCCGCTCTTTACCGCTTACGGTCTTTCACTGGTCTTTATGAGCCTTGCTAGACTCCAGCTCCAGCAGAGCTTTAACATGGCTCGCAATGCCTCGGTCTTCATCTTGCTGCTGCTCTCAGCAGGCCCTTTCCTCGCCAAACTGCCCGAGGATCTGCATCGCGGCATTTGGCTGGGTGGCTTCCCGCACTTCCCCCCCTACTACCCCGCTGCTCTCAACACACGCTTCTCCGACATCACCAATGAGAAAGACCTCATTCTCTCCGACCAGCCATGGGCTGTGGCATGGTACGCCGACCGCAAGAGCATGTGGACACCTCTCAATGTCAAAGAACTCAGAGAAGACATCACCCCCATACTCGAACGCTCCAACTACGACATCCAAGGCATTCTCGTCACGCCTCAGTCCTACATCATGGCTGATATGAACTCCGATGAGCGCAGTGGACTCAACGCGATCGAAGAGAAAAGCGGAGACTTCTTCCCTGTCGCTATCGAGGGCATGCTGTGCAGCCGCACGCCCAAGCAAAATATCTGGTTTGCCGACATTTTTGCAGGCACAGAGGCCTCCAATGGCATAGGAGCACTCGTCTCGCAGCGCGGCGACTACTGGCATCGCTATCCCGTTCTTGGTTATCACATGATGTACTACGCCAAGCAGGAAATTCCCCGCCAATAACAAGACAATGAGCCCAGCCAAGAGCCCCACCGCGTCCGTGCAAAGAGATGAGAAATCAATGGATTTCAACGCTGCGATGCAGCGTCTTGAAGAAATCATTGCCCTCATGGATGATCCTGACACGACACTGGAAAGCATGATTAGCCTCGCAGAAGAAGGCACGCAGATCAGCCGCAACTGCGCCGCCCTTCTTGAGCGAGCAGAGCTACGCATCAAGCAACTCGAAGTGCCCCCCCCTAGCGCCCCTCACTCCGATACCTCGTCCACCCAAGACCATGATTTCACCCTCCTCTGATGCCCCTGCTCTGCTTGAGCGCATCATCTCTCCCGCCGATCTCAAAGCGCTCTCACCGGAAGACCTCCCACGTCTCGCCGAAGAAATACGCCACAGCCTCATCGATTCCCTCTCCCTCACAGGAGGACACCTCGCGCCCAACCTCGGCGTGGTAGAGCTCTCCATCGCGATGCATCGAGTCTTTGACACGCCCCAAGACAAGTTTCTCTTTGACGTATCCCATCAAGCCTACGTACACAAAATGCTCACGGGTCGTGCGGCTCAGCTGCACACCATCCGCCAGCACGGAGGTATCTCGGGCTTTATGAAACGCTCCGAGTCCGAGCACGACGCCTTCGGCGCAGGGCACGCGGGCACGGCACTCTCTGCAGCCTTGGGAATAGCAGCCGCACGCGATTTGAGTGAGGAGGCCTACCATGTTGTCTCCGTCGTTGGCGACGGAGCTTTTGCCTGTGGTCCCACCTTAGAAGCCCTCAACAACATCGCCACCACAACGAAGCGCTTCATTATCATTCTCAATGACAATGAATGGAGCATCGACAAGAACGTCGGCTCGCTCTCCAAGTACTTCTCCTCCCTGCAGGAGACCGAGGCCTACAACTGGCTGCGCACGCGCTCACGCGAGTTCATCCAAAAGCTCGCAGGCTCTGAGGCACGCAATCAGGCAGACAAGCTCGTCAGTGCCGCACGCAGCCTGATTAGCCCCCTGAGCTTCTTTGAGCAGCTCGGACTCACCTACTACGGTCCCACAGACGGGCACGACATCAATCGCCTCGAACGCCTTCTACGCATCGCGAAAAAGCTCGACAAGCCCGCCATCATCCACGTGATCACCGAGAAGGGACGCGGCTACGAACCCGCCGCGCAGAACCCCACCAAATTTCACGGCATAGGCGGCTACAACATCGAGGACGGCACCACGGAGAGCGGCGAGCTCACCTACTCAGAGGCCTTCGCGCGGTGCGTCACCGATATGGCTGAGCAAGACCCTCGTATCGTCGCGATCACCGCAGCCATGCCCAGCGGTACCAAGCTCAACCACTTCCGCGAGCGCTACCCCAAGCGATTCTACGATGTCGGCATAGCCGAAGAGCATGCAGCCATCTTTTCCTGCGGCATGGCGACCGAGGGATTCAAACCCTACCTCGCCATCTACTCCACCTTTATGCAACGCTGCGTGGATATGATCCAGCACGATGCAGCCCTGCAAAATCTCCCCGTGCGCTTCTGCATGGATAGAGCGGGACTCTCCCCAGACGATGGGCCCACCCACCACGGGCTCTACGACATCGCCATGCTACGCGCCATTCCGAATCTCATCATGATGCAGCCCAAGGACGAGAGCGAGCTCTGCCACATGCTCGCCACGATGAATGAGATCAACGACAAACCCAGCGCCATCCGCTACCCACGCGGAGAAGGCACAGGTGTAGGTCTCCCCGACAAGCCCAGCCCACTGCCCCTAGGCAAGGCCGAGCTCATCGCCGATGGCACCGATATAGCGCTGCTCGCACTAGGGAATATGAATAGCCTCGCTGAGGAAGTCCGTGAGAAGCTCCAGTCTGAGCACTCTCTGAGTGTCGCCCACGTCAATGCACGCTTCATTAAGCCCCTTGATGAGGAGTGCATCCTGCGCATGGCGCGCCAATGCCGCCTCTTGGTCACAGTCGAAGACCACAGCTGCCTCGGTGGCTTTGGCTCAGCCGTCGCCGAGCTCCTCGCCAAGCACCAGATCAAGACACCACTGCACATCGCGGCATGGCCCGATCAGTATGTAGAACACGGTACATTGAATATACTTCGCAACAAATACGGCTTGTCTGTGTCTCATCTATACCGAACCATACTTGAAAGACTTCCCACATGACGATCAGATTCGCCACGACACTTCTCGGCTGCGCCCTACTGGCGAGCTCGCTTCTCCCAGCCCAAGCGCAACAAGCGCAAACCCTTGACGACGTCAAGGATCTACCCAGCTGGGTCGTTGAGCTCTCCAACCTCCCCCGCGACAAGCGCGAGCGCTACATCCGTAACTTCAACTTTGCCAAAGAAGCCTATAAGAACTCCAAATGGCTCGAGTGCATAGGCTATCTGAATAGCTGCGAGCTCATTTTTAATCAAAACCCCAATGTTTGGAATCTCCTCGCAGGAGCCTACATCGAGCAAGAGCAATACGATGAGGCAGAGCGAGTCTGCCTCAAGTCCCTGAAAGACGAGCCTGCGAACTCCGTCGTCCAGCTCAACCTCTCCTCCATCTACCTCGCACAGGGCAAGTTCCAAAAAGGCTACGATGAGATCGCGAAGGTGCTCAACAGCCTCAACCCCAAAAAAGAGCCCGACCTCTACAACGTCCTGCTCTACCGCCAATTCCTCTGCCTCGTCATGATGGACAAGCAGCAGGAGGCGCGCAGCCTCGTGCGCCATACGCGCCCCATGGATGACACGCCACTCTACTACTTCACCCAATCCACGCTCTACATCCTTGCCAAAGACCGCATCAAGGCCAAAGGCGAGCTGGATTCTGCCGACCGCATCTTTAAAAACTACCCCCTCCTGCGAGCCTACCACAAGGGAATGATGCTCTCAGGCGTGATTGATCACTACATCAACAACAAAGACTAAATGCTCCACAGCGAGGCGAGTATACTCCGACTCTACCCCTACGGCGAGCATGGACTCATCGCCGTGCTCAGCACACGCGAGCACGGCGTCATACGTGCCCTTGCACGACAAGGACGCAAGGCGGGCAGCGACTTCTTCGGGAGCATGGATCTCTTCTACGAATGCGAGATCCTCGGCACGCGCGCCAAGAAAGGAGACCTGCACACACTCAAGTCAGTGCAGCTCCTACGTCCCCGCCTCCAGCTGCGCAAGCAGCTACTCAAGCTACGTCTCGCGAGCTACATGACACGCCTCATTGAGGCGACCGTCGAGAGCCACGAGGACGAGCCCATCTGGCACCAGCTCATATCAGCTGCCCTCGACTACCTCGACGCCGAGCCCGCGCGACGCAGCATCCTGCTGCATTTTGAGAAGCGCCTCGCCACCCTGCACGGGCTCTATCGCAGTGACCGATGCGCGCATCAGTCACTGCTCCATCACTTTGACCGCCTCCCAGCAGGGCGCGAAGACCTCCTACGCGACCTCAGCGCGACCCCGCGAGATACAGGATGAGACTAGCGGGCTCACCCTCTGAGAAATCATTGAGCGCATCGAAATCATCCACCTGATGCACAGACTGACACGTGACACCCTCAAGATCATAAGGCTCACGCAAACAAAGCACACGATGCGCCTTGGGCAATTGCGCTAGTAGTCCGAGTATCTCGGCAGCATCCTCAGCCTGCGTCGCAAAGTAGAAGGAATAAGCATCGTCCAACGACAAGGCAAGGTACTCAGCCAAGGGAGAAAAGCCCTCCCTCTGCGTAGCCATCGCCACACGATCCATGGGAAATTGATGCTGCGCATGCTCATTCCAGCGCGCCGCACTCTCCGCATCCCCCAGAGTCACACTCTGAGCCAAGGTCACATACAGAGAAAGATTATACATCATCGCCTCAGCACCCTCAGGCTCACAATGCACGAGCTCCTCAAGACGAGCCTCACGCTGACGCGAGCTAGGCAAGATATCCAAGACATCCCCCACCTGCTGCACATCGCCAAGAGCCTTCATCACCTGCTCCAGCTCACCGACAACCAGCTGCGAACGCTCAGCAAAAGGACTCCTCCCCGTGCGCGAAATCTCAAAGAGCTCCCCGCCACCATGCGCAAACACCTGAGCCCAGATCTCCTGCTGCTCGGCGGTCTCAAAAGAAAAATCCCCCAGACGAATCACATGATAAGGCAGCGACTGCTCCAAGAGCAAAGAAGGACGCGACAAGCGCAGATGATCCAACACCTCACGCAAGCCACTAGAGGCATCTATCACAGCAGGCACACGCAAAGTCTCCGCAAACCACAGCACCGACGGGATCTCCGAAGGATCAAGCTGCCCAATAGCTAAGATCACCCCCTCATGGTAGCGAAAACGCAACAGCGTCGAAAGCGCCACCAACGACCCACGAAAGCGCGGCTCAGGCTGCCTTGACGCTACACGCAGCTTCTTGGGAACACCCTCAGCCATAAAGGCTTCCAATTCAGCCTCACTCATAGCCGCCACGACAGGCTCAGCCAGCTCCACCGCACGACACAGAGCACTCTCATCCAACTCTGCGACTCGCTGAATCTCCACTGGTAAACCATCAAGCGCAGGCTCACCAATCAAAAGAAGCAGGACCGAACGCCGCAAAGCACGCAGCTCCCCAAGGAGAGGGGCAAAGTCCGCCGCCTCCTCCGCGCGAGCCAGCAGCACCACAGGGTACTCCGTCACACGCACACGCCCAAGGGCAAAGGAAGAAGCCAGCCGAGGCGTAGGCAACTGCCACGAGCGAAGCCCAGCGACCTGCTGAAACGCACCCGCACAGTCATCCAAGAGCCCCTGTGAAGAACAAAGCACCCATTCCGACAGACCAGCCGCCGCCGTCAAAGAAAGCAAAGAACGCATAAAAAAGGGTCAATCAATGGCTATCACCTGCACACGCGTCGTCAGACAATGCGTCTCACCATAGCGCAGCGCCAGCTGCTCAGCAGGCACCACGGCAGACTCCACCGCGATAAAACCGCGATGATTCCCCTCCCCCAGATCACCCATCGCCGCCGCGCCCTCAGCCCCCGGATTCCACACAATGCTCGACTCCGAGCCATCACGCAAGATACGAATCGTACGACCCCATGCAGGATCATGAATGCAAATCTCCGCCTGCTTGTCCACAGGATGATAAATACGATCAATATTGCCCGCAGGCATGAGAGGATCTTCCAAATGCTCGACGGGGGCCGCGGCGAACTCTTGGAAAGGTGCTTCCTCCAAGCCCGTGATCGCGACAGCCTCATAATCACTCACGGAAAAATAACTATGCTGCGCGGCAGAAAAACTCATCTGATGAGGCACATCCAGCGTCAGCAGCGACATCAGCAGCTCAGAGCCCAGCTCCAAGACCACAGCCGCACTAGGCGTCATCTCATCGACAGGAGGCAGCGCGAGCACGACATGCGCCACCCCAGCCTCATCCACCTCCGAGCGTGACAACTGCCAGAGAGCCGTACGAGCCACCCCATGACTAGGCAGAGCCGCATCCTCAGGATGCTTCCCAAACCAAGGCCAGCAGAGCGGGACACCCCCGCGCAGCGCCTTCCCGCGTGCGAACTCCACCTGAGGGCTCAGGAAAAACACATCACGCTGACCACTAGGCTCCCAGCTCAGCACGTGAGCCCCATAGAGAGACACACGTGCACGGCAGAGGGGAGTATCGACACAAAGAATGGGAAAATCGGGACCGTAGGGAAATTCTGTACTGATCATAGCTCACTGCATTCTAATCGAAATGCACAGCCAGATCAAGCGCGATTCGGTAAAGGAGTCGAATATGTTACCCCGCGCCACCACCGAATCACAGGCCGCTCAAAGAGTCAGATCCTGAATGATAGTCTGCTGCTGCCCATTTTTCATGATAAAGCAAAATCGCACCTTACGTTCCTTCTTCGACTGACCCGAGAGCTCACTGACAGGAATACTCATCGAGAAACTCGCACTATGCGAGCCATCCGCCTCTTTCTTGTCAGTGAGAGCCTGAGTAAAGACGTGAGCCTCATAGTCGCGATTCACCCCGAGGGGCATCTCTTCTATATAAACATTAAGCGCGGAGAACGGCAGCTTCGCGCCAGCCGCGCCATCAATAGCGATCTGGCCATCCTTGACCTCAATACGCGACTGCTTCAGACTGACCTGAGGATTGCCCACATAAAAGACGCTTTTATCACGAGAAAAAACCTCGCAGCGATCCAAGATCGCACAACTCCCCTCCGTGATAAAAGTAGACTCCGTGGGAAAGGTATAATTCCCTGCCCCCATGAGAGCCGTACCTAGCTTTTTCTCCGAAGCGACAGCCATATTATGCGGCAGATTCAGCCCATGCCCCAGCTCATGCGCAAAGCCGCCAAACCACTTCGTCAGCAAACGCCCCTGCGGCGTCTTTTTCCCAAAATGCTTGATGTCAAAGTCAGCATAATCCAGCACACAAGCCGTCTTACCCAAGCCATAGAAAGGCACACCACCCGGCGAGGCATCCGAATTCTTCTCATCATAGAAAGTGGGGAAAATAATGAGCGTATGATGACTCTTGCTAAGATTATTCTCCTTGAGATACTTATTCACCTCCACACTCGCACGCCAGCCGCCACCATTTTCGTAGGGGTAAGCCGTATCAGGCTTCTGCGCACGATAGAGGATAATATTCACCCTATCAGGGCTCTTCATATCAAGCCCAAAGCTACGGTAGTCAAAGCCATTGCGCAGCATCTCAAGCCCGTAAAACTTTTGCGTATAAAGCAGCAGCTCAGAGAGACGCTTTTCATAGCCAGCAATAGGCTCACGATTACTCCCAAGAAAGTAGACAACATTGAGCTGATAGGCAGACTGCAACTCTGGCTTTGCCTCCGATACGATGGCAGGGGTAGGCGACTGAGCAGAATACGATAGCGGTACAAAACCTAATGACAAAGCCAACATAGCGGCAAACGAACAACGAGTCATGCTTGTCATACTACCACAAATCCCCCCCACTGACAAGCACACGACTCGGCATCGTACGCGAGCAATCACAAAGAAGAAGCTGCCATGCTGAATGAAATGACTCATGTCACGACATCAAAAAGAAGAACTAAAATGATCTTTATTAAGCCTCTATCTCTTTTCTCTGTATTGCTACACTCATGCCAAAAAAGGGCGCTACAGCGTGAGTCAGTCACAGAGAATTCAGCAATGCGCCAAAAAGCGTACCAAGGAAAGAAGTGCGCGCAGCACCTCCTAAGCGCACGCCATAACAAGATAGTAATAGCCGATGACAGCATCTCTATCTAGATGATCCCCGCAATGCTCTCTCGAGATACGAGCTATCAACACATGGATCGCCTCGCCTATAATCAAAGCGAACCTTGGAAAAAGCGCCCCCATTCTCGGCTATTTACTACGCAACTTTTAGTCACATAAAGTCCGAATCAATGACCTTGGGCCTCGCCTCTTCTACATCAAACCAAATAACTCTGTAATCTGCATCAATATTAATAAACTCATCTGCAAATTTTTTAAAATCATAGCAAGCCCGATCACTTTGCCCTTGCATAACTGGAGTATATTGATCACTCGCTTGTTGCAATTTGTCCAATGCTCTACAAGCAACACGAATATATGAATACAGAATAGTATTCCACTTCGTACATAGAGATGAGAGCACCTTCTGATCGTCACTCTTATTTTTCTTATCTGCTAAATTGACCACTGCCACGTGCTCGCCACCTACGCTACGCCTAAAGAAGTAGTAACTCCACTGAAGCTGCCCATGCACTGTGCTCTTATCACCCCCCATACCTATACTTCCATTTAAATTAGCAGGTCTATAAGTGAAACCAAAGATCTCATCCCCAGACGAATTCTTGAGCATCTGCCCTTTTCCATTTCTAATTACTATGGCACGCGGGTAACGAATTTCTACCTTTAATCCCGCCTTCTGCAGGTCTAAAATTGAGTTAAAATAACATCCTGTTTCTCTCATAACAGACCTCTCTATAGGCGAAAGATTTTTCTCGATCGAAGGGATTTCTCCATAAACAACGAAGGCTCGATCATAAATTTTCCCATAAACGTCATCGATTTCGCTAATATTTTTATAATCTACAGTATGAACAAAGAAAACGTTCGCCAACCTCTTATTGAGCTCTTTCACTATGATCTGTGCCTTTCGCAGCGTCCCCTCATTTTTCAGAGCCTCTTTCATTGAATCAGGTATAATCAAATAATTCTTGACCGTCGGATTAGCATCACGACTCTTGCGTCGACTAAGAATAGTTTTCTCATTGACCTTTAGAGGATGAATAGAGAAGTAGGGATACTCATTATTCAATCCAACGATGAAGTTGTCATTGACATAGATAAAGTATTCTCCGCGTATAGCCTTACTTGTAGCGAGTCCTTTGTACTGTTCTGGAAAGGTAGCTTGAATTTCTTCTCTCGACCACATTTTACTCGCTTTAAGCATACCAATGTATTTTAGTGGTATTTCATGGAGACTATAGCGAGATGTGAACTCCGCATGCTTACGATATAAAGAGTAGAAAAGAGATAAGTCAGATTCTTCCGAATTCGCAATCTTGCTCTTATAATCTTTTATAACTCTGCGTAATAACTCAGCTTTTGCCTTAGACGAGCCACGATGAGCATAACCCAGAGAATAGGAAACCTTGTCGTCTACTAATTTCTGATTAAGTGTGACTATGTGTGAGTTATTACGGAAGATCACAAGTCTTCGAGGAAAAGACTTCTCATAACCTTTTATGGTATATTCAGAAATATTTTTTTTCAAAGCAGAAGGAATCTCACTCTGCTCCAATACGCTTTTGACAATCTGCAAAATGGCGACCCTATCTTGAGGAGTCGAGCATGGAAGCCTCTTCAGCTCTTTTGCATAGCATGTAAAGAGAAGCAATGGGAGCACGAAGAAGACCGAAAGAATAGTGTTCATATAATTATACTTTTAGATTAACACATTCATTATAAGTATTCATTTTTAATAAGTCGAGAGAATTCTTCGAATGAATTCAAGAAAAGTACCACACAAGCCACACAAGCCACACAAGACATCAGCTCCCCCCAATGATCTAGGACCATCGTCTTGACGAGCAATGCCATTGGATGTAATAATCTCTGGGTGCTAATCTCTGTCGGCCTCTGTCACACTGTCATGTGGAGCGCGACCTTTACGCTTGCCATCGACGGGCTCAAGCAGTATACTTCCAAGGTCTCTGGTGTCTTCATGATGGGGGGCTTTGGCTGAGCGATCTTCCCTGTACTGCAAGCCTTTCTTGCCTATAGCTTAGGCGACTGGCAGTGGAGCTGGGGCTTGGTCATCATCTGCGAGGCCGTGCTGCTCTACTACCTGCATTCCCGTAATCTATAACCATAAATCAATATAAAGCTCGTAATATAAATTGTATAAATAATTTTTGGTGTCTCGTTTCGAGTCAGCATGGAAAATGCTCTAAAACGCGCTAGGCATCGTCGCTAATAAATTCATTAAATTCAACACACTAGCTGTAGCTCATATGAACTACAGCTAGTGTGTTATTTGCATGTAGATTCATTATCGAAAAATCTATAACAAAACTGAACAATACCTGGGAACGCTAACTTAATACAAATATAAAATCGCACACTCGATCAAAATCAATACTCAAACAGCTTACAGAAAGACCCGAATATGAATAACATAAACAATGATGAAAAGAAATGGGAAGATTTTTATAATAAGACAAAGAGCTTGCTAGGGGAGGGAGGTAATGCAGATGTACGAGAGGTAGAGTGCAAACAAACACGTCAAAGGTACGCACTAAAAATACTAAGCATAGTAGCAAAAATATTTAAAGTAAAAATTTCCAGATTCCTAGCCCCACCTGAAAGGGTGCTACGAGCAGATTATTCAACCGTGCATACATTAATTTCCTAAGGCGATGCAGCAACTCAGAGATACCTCCTGATAT
>CAYJOV010000056.1:0-2323 GCA_964371905.1 uncultured Akkermansia sp.
ACTTGACGGGCTCTAGCTAATCAAGTACGCAGACCGTGGTTGCTCCCATTAACTATAGCCAAAGTAATAACTTGACGTGCTCTAGTAAATCAAGTTCGCAAGTCGTCGTTGTTTTGCATCAAGCTCAGCCAACGCAATAAGTAGCATAGATGTCATCAACAGCTGTGATCTGCCGTGCGAGATGTCACTTTTTTCACACAGAAGGCAAGTCGTCTCTACAGCAACATGCGCAAGATAGAGACACGAAAAGGGAGGCATTTCTGCCTCCCTTTGTATATTTAAGGTTGATTATATAGGATGAATCTAGCCTTACGCTGAGAGCGTCGCGCCTTCCTTTTCATCAATCGCCTTCTTGGCGAGATCGAATACTGTCTTGAATCCTTCAGGATTGGAGACAGCGAGATCAGCAAGAGTCTTGCGGTCGAGATCGATGTTTGCAGCCTTGAGACCCTCCATGAAGCGGGAGTAGCTCAGACCGAGGGAGCGAGAGGCAGCGGAGATACGAGTGATCCAGAGGCGGCGGAATTGACCCTTGCGCTTCTTGCGGTCACGGTATTCATACTGCCATGCTTTGTATACTGCATCTTTCGCATAGCGGAAGAGCTTGCTGCGGAAACCGCGGAAGCCCTTGGCGCGAAGGAGGATGCGCTTGCGACGCTGGCGTGAAGCCGGTCCATTTGTAGCACGTGCCATATATTATACGTTTTATCTTGTGAGCGAACAGTTCTACCTCACCTCCTTGCAGTCTCGTTCGCTCGTTCCCCTAGCTAGGGGAAGGCTGCATGAAGGTCGCTCGATTCGCGAGCGAGTTCTTGGCACAGTTGCCGGGTTTCAGGTTATTTATGCGAAGGGCATGTTCTGCTTGACGGCCCAAACTTGGGTAGCGTCGACCAGAGCGGGACGTCCGAGAGCGCGTTTGCGCTTGCTGGACTTCTTCTGGAGGATGTGACGCTTACCTTGTTTGCGGCGCAGTACCTTGCCCGTGCCAGTTACCTTGAAACGCTTAGCAACTGCCTTACGTGTCTTGTTAATACCACCTTTGCGGGTCATGGTGCGAGGATTATATGGATTTTTGTTCTTTTGACAAGCAGAAAATGCTCTGATTGAGCATATATTTTTTCATGATAGAAAAAAGCATCCCACTTGGCTCTTGGAGGAGATGAGGTATCAGGCTTGCTGCTCGGCGAGCTCCGCGATGCAGCGTGCTAAGCTTGTGCGCCAATGGGGGATTTCGATGGCAAAATCGTCTTTGATCTTTTTCTTATCCAGCACACTGTAGCAGGGACGTACCGCCTTGGTGGGGTAGTCCTCGGTGGCAATGGGAGCGACCTTGCAGGGCAGGGCTGCCATTTCCATGATCGCATGCGCAAAATCATACCAGCTAGCCACGCCCTCATTCGTATAATGGTACACAGACTTCTGCCCCTGCTGGATCTGCGGGAGCAGGGTGACAATTGCCTCAGCGAGATCTCCCGCATGAGTCGGTGTCCCGACCTGATCGGCGACGACACTGAGAGCGGGGCGCTCAGCGCCGAGTCTCATCATGGTCTTGACAAAATTCTGCCCATGCGCGGAGTATAGCCATGCGGTGCGAATGACGATAGCCGTCGGCGCGTGTTGTAGCACGGCCTGCTCGCCAGCTAGCTTGCTGCGCCCGTATTCAGAAAGGGGGGAGGTGGGATCTTCTGGTCTATAGGGACGGTAGGCATGCCCATCGAAGACGTAGTCGGTGGATACGTGTATCATGCGCGCGGCAGATTTTGCCAGATTCGCAGGTCCCTGAGTGTTGACGAGGGCGCAGAGCTCGGGCTCATCCTCGGCTCTATCCACAGCCGTGTAGGCGGCGCAGTTGATGATGGTGTCAACGGCATGCTGCTGCACAAAGGCGCGCACTGCCTCTTCATCCGTGATATCCAGCTCCTCTATATCGATATAGAGGGCTTCTGGCAAACGCTTACGCAGCTCTGTGCCGAGCTGCCCTTTAGCTCCTGTAACGAGTAACATCTTTGATTCCTCCTAGTATTTTATCTTTATCCGATACGACCTCATCGCCCTTGGGGATGAGCCAATCAATTCCTAACGTGGCGTCATCGTAGCTAACGCCTATTTCCGCGTCCTTGCAGTAGAGGTTATCACATTTGTAGGCAAAAATCGCCTCCTCACTCAGCACGGAGAATCCATGCAAAAAGCCACGAGGGATGAAGAACTGCCGCTGATTCTCCGCCGAGAGCTCGACGCAAACGCATTGCCCAAAGGTGGGTGACCCCTCGCGTATATCGACAGCCACATCGAGGATACGACCCTGTATCGCCCTCACGAGCTT
>CAYJOV010000056.1:2423-14298 GCA_964371905.1 uncultured Akkermansia sp.
GTTTTGACGATACCCGTGTCGAAGTTCTCATCAGCCTTCCATTGCAGCTCGGTCTCCAGCTTTTGCGCGTCAATAGCATAGCGCATGTCATGCCCTGGGCGATCTGTCACAAAGCTAATGAGGTCACGATAAGAGGCTCCACCTTCACGAGGGACTTTCTGGTCGAGAATAGAGCAGATCGTATGCACAATCTGCATATTGGTACGCTCATTGCGCCCTCCTACATTGTAGGTCTCACCGGAAACACCCTGATGATAGACGAGATCAATCGCCTTGCAATGATCGAGCACGTAGAGCCAATCACGCACATTCTCCCCCTTGCCATAGATGGGAATGGCCTCGCCTGCGAGGCACTTGCGAATGATGGTGGGGATGAGCTTCTCGTCATGCTGCTTGGGTCCATAGTTGTTCGAACAGTTGGATGTCGTGACATCCATCCCATAGGTATGATGGTAGGCGCGCACGAGGAAGTCCGAGCTCGCCTTGCTCGCCGAATAAGGGCTATTGGGCGCATAAGGAGTCGTCTCAGTAAAGAGCCCTTCCGCTCCCAGAGTACCATAGACCTCATCGGTCGAGATATGGTGGAAGCGGCACGACTCATAGCCCGCCTTGTACTGCTGGGGTGCTTGCATCCAGTGGCGGCGCGCGCATTCGAGGAGGTTGAAGGTGCCGACAATGTTGGTCTCGATAAAGGGGCGAGGTCCTGAGATAGAATTATCCACGTGACTCTCAGCGGCAAAGTGGATGACACCACGTATATCATACTGCGCAAAGAGCTCTGCGAGCATCGACTCGTCACAGATGCTGCCTTGGACAAAGTGATGATTGCCCATGGACGCACACTCGGATAGATTGGCCAGATCGCCTGCATAGCTGAGGGAGTCGAGATTGATAATGGTATAATCGGGATACTTACTGCAGAAGTAGGGCACAAAATTGGCACCAATAAAGCCAGCACCGCCTGTAACAAGAATAGCTTGGGACATAAGGGTATTAGAGTTCTATAATTTTGGAAAGATAACGAGCGTACTCACCCTTGGGGAGCTCCTCGATGAGGGAGCGGAGCTGCTGCTTATTAATATAGCCGCGATGATAGGCTATCTCTTCAATACAGGCGAGCTTGAGACCTTGGCGTTTCTCAATGATCTGGACAAACTGGCTCGAATCCATGAGCGAGTCAGGAGTCCCTGCGTCCAACCATGCATTTCCTCTCCCCATGGGCACCACATGCATGCGCTGCTCGGCGAGATAGATGTTATTGAGATCCGTGATCTCGTACTCACCGCGGGCAGAGGGCTTGAGCCGGCGCGTCTTCTCGACCACATCGGAGGGGTAGAAGTAGAGCCCTACCGACACAAAGTTCGACTTGGGCTCAGTGGGTTTCTCCTCAATGGAGATAGCCTGCATCTCAGAATCAAACTCCACTACACCAAATCGCTCAGGGTCAGACACATGATAGGCAAATATCGTCGCACACTTTCCTTGATTGCTCTCGACACTCGCGCGGAAGTCACCCATCTGAACTCCCATATAAAAGATATTATCCCCCAAGATCAGAGCTACATCATCATCGCCGACAAAATCAGCGCCAAGGATAAATGCCTGAGCTATCCCCTCGGGACGATCTTGAACGGCATAGCTCAGCTTGATACCGAGCTGAGAGCCATCGCCGAGAAGGCGCTCGATATTGGGCGTATCCTGCGGTGTCGATATGATGAGAATCTCACGGATGCCGAAGAGCATCAGTGTCGATAGGGGATAATAAATCATCGGCTTATCGTACACAGGCAGCAGCTGCTTCGATGTCGTTTTGGTCAGCGGATACAAGCGACTGCCTGATCCACCTGCGAGGAGGATACCTTTCATGGAAATGGAAAACGGGTGGGGTGTTTCACTAAGACTACGGCATTATTTAGGCAAAGTCAAATCTAAATTATAGTACAGCATCACCACGTGAGCCATCACATGTGATCATTGTAATAGGGGGGGAAGATGACTATGTATATCGTCATTGGGGCAAGTTTTTCAAAAAATGCATCCCCTTAGCTTCTCAACATAGAAATTCATGGAGACTATGCCTAAGCTCTCTTTACATAGACGGGAATCTTGCATATTTTGATTATATGTTTTCCGGACTGAGTTATTTTTGTTTGATACAAAAAGCGAACCGCAGGAAGCACAACGCGTGTATAGACTAAACTAGAGAATGAAGCATGAGGTTGAAGCATCTTTTGATTGGGAGAAATATGCAACTCTCGACTTATATTAAAGCTGCTCTTCGACACGACATCATCAACGACTGTATTAGAGTAATGATACGATGTTGTAGAAAATTTTCCTTTCACGTAGTGATACGCAGCATCAAAATCAGGATTTGGCAGTGATACGCCCCAAGAGCAATGTCGGCAGTTTGCCTGCAAAACTCGCGAGAGCACCCCATACTTTTCATGCAATCGGATACAAAGCTCTTCTATATAGTGATGCCAGTCTAGGCGTTCATCAAATCGTATCTTGTACTTATTGATCAAACTAGAATGAACAATGAGAGTCATGCAATCCAATGTCTCGACCACAGCCCCCGTAGGAACTTTTTTTCCAAATCGTAATGCTCGACTGCCATCTTTAGAGCATGAGACAATCTGACCTATATACTCTTTTTTTGCCGTATCACCATCAACGATCAAGCGAGTACCGAGACTGCCATAGAGGGAGTCTTTATCCAAATATTTGAGCTGATGGAGCCAAGCCTGATTATTCTGCCAATCCTCATGGCAAAAAATAAGCCAGCGTTCTTGCTTGAAATCATAGCTGTCCAAAAAGCTATTGTAGCGTGTCGCAACACCCACATTCTCCTTCCTATTATCATAGGAGACAAAACGTGCTCCTCGGTGATAGCGGTTGTTCTTAACAAATTTTTCATACATTGCAAAATCTCTTACAACGCTTATGAAAACAGCAGATTGCGCATCATGATGATGTTGAGCTTTATCAAGCGAACTCTGCGCCTTCATCTGCAAAACATCCACATAGGATTGATGAGATAGATCAACGCCATTTTTGATATGCTCGAATCGCTCCAAATCCTGCTGAGTAGCATGAGTCATGAAGCTAGAGATCCATGCGACAATATCTGCCGCAGAGACCTGCCTATCTATTTTGTGCCTTAGCATTTGCTGCGTAAACGCCATGATACCAGTATAGATCTCAGGATAGAGCTTTATTTTGACCTCTTCATATTCGTCTATAGTACTCATGTACAATGGCTTTCTAGCATTCACCCTATAAATAGGTGGCTCTGGTGAGGCGGCGAATAATTCTATAAAATGAAATGTCTTGCCGAAGGGCTTTTTCAACGAATAGTAAGAATAGAGATGGTCGGTCTGCGTGCCGAAAAAGCACCAGTAAAATCCCCTATTCTCTTTTCCTTTACATGTCTGGGCTATCAGAGACTGTGCCGATTGGGACATCGAGATACTATCGACAATGCCGATACGATTACCCAGATTCAAGCTTGCGAGATAGTCCTCATACTGCTCGCGCTCACGCTGAGAGTATTCTTGTAAGCATACTGCTTGCGTATCTTGGGACTCGCCGTGATGCTCATGCTGTTTTAAAAAATCATTGAGAGCGGCTTGACGACTCTCACGCAATGAAGGGTCTTCTAGATCTAGTGTTGTCAGAAGCTTTGTGAATCGCGGAGCATAGACATAATGGCTCTTGATGCCGCTCTTGCTGATCCTATCAAAGACGGCTTTGATCGAATAGCCATCTCGAGCCACAAAGAGGATATCGTCGAGCTTTTCCTGACGAGCAATGCTTTCTAACCATTGTGTATAGAAATAAATAATAGGACCGCCGTATAAGAAACCAAGTCTTTCCCAGTATGTAAGACTCTTATGCGAGGCCAAAAAATTGTTGTACAATCCCGATAACAAGGAGACAAAGCTGCGCGACTCCTCCTCATCACGCTCTTTTAGGAAGGCGCCTACCTTGGCATCCTTTTCAAAACTGGCTGATTTCTTTTGGTAGTGATGGCAAGTAATGCCTAGAGAGGAAGGGATGGTGTCATCAGATGCCTTGTTATCACCAATATGCAGCATATCAGAGAAGCAAATCGATAATTGCTCTTTGACATAATGAAACAAGCGCCCTGTATGCTTGCGCTTCGCGTACTGCGAGGATACAAAGAGCTCGAAGCCATTGTCATCGAGCTTCTCTTCCAAGATCGCTTGCAGGGCTTGTTGGGGAAGATACATATCTGTGATGAAAAGCAGCCTCTTGCCTTGCGATCTAGCATACTGGTATACGGAGTATATCTCTTCGTTTAAAAAGAGCTGCTTTCGCTCCAGATTGATTTCTTCCTCTTTTAGGTATTGATATTGCTCGGGGATTTCTTGATAGATTTCATCAAGTGTGACATCATCCTTGTCGTCGTGACACAAGCGCTTCCACGCCTTCTTTTCAGCACTCGATCGTGCGTCGTAAAATCCCTTCGCCTCAAAGATCTTTTCCATGTTTAGGAAAAGATCATGAGGGCGCGCGTAAGGTCTTAAGAGCATCGTGTCAAATATATCAAATGATATGATTGATTTTTCATCAACAGCTTGCTTCATTAACATAGTAATATTTTCTTGTGGTGATAAGTGCATGATATAACCTTACTGTTTATTCAGTTGATAAAAAAAGTATTTCTTTCTCATCTTGTTTGCTTTCACGATAAAATGACCTCACAAATACTTCAATTTTTTCTGTCTCAAGGAGACACTACACCAAATCTCGTAGCATTACAATCGTAAACTTAGGCCTGCGAATAATGCTAATCTTCTTTTGATCTTGCTTTTAACAAAGCAATTTTTCTGCACGAGTGAATAGGGTGTATCTGGGAATTCGCGCGGGATAGATAATAGATACCAGCATCCTCACGCGTGAGGATGCTGGTATTGAATGACTGGGGTCGAGTGGTCTTGTCTACGCGCCGCCTGCATTGGCAATACCCGCGGACTCAGCGGGGAGGAAGTTGCGGAAGCGTGACTTGTCAATCGCTTTCATATAGGCTTCCTCGGGGGAGACCATGCCGCTTTGCAGCTTTTGCCAGATGGCATCATCCATGAACTGCATGCCTAGTGCCTTGCCACCAGTGATGACGTCGGCGAGCTTTTGCGTCGCGCCTTCGCGAATGATGGCGCCAACCGCAGGCGTGGCAAACATGATCTCGTTGACCGCGCAGCGGCCAGGCTTGTCATGACGCTTCATGAGCAGCTGGGCGACGACGCCGCGCAGTGAGCCTGCAAGCATCGTGCGTGCCTGTGCCTGTTGCTCGGCGGGGAAGACGTCGATGATACGGTCAACGGTCTTGCGAGCGTTGTTCGTATGCAGCGTGCCAAAGACGAGCAGCCCTGTCTCGGCTGCCGTGAGGGCGAGCGAGATCGTTTCCAAGTCACGCATTTCGCCCACCAGTACGATGTCGGCATCTTCGCGCAGTGAGGCGCGGAGGCCGTCGGCGAAGGTGGGGGTGTGATGGGGCACCTCGCGCTGGGTGATGATGCTATTCTTGGAAGGGTGGACGAACTCGATGGGCTCTTCCACGGTGATGATGTGTCGCGCGTAGTTCGTATTGATGTAGTCGATGAGGGCTGCGAGGGTGGTCGACTTGCCCGAGCCTGTGGGGCCTGTCACCAGCACGAGTCCTGAGCGCATCTCGCCAAAGCGCTTGATCTGCTCGGGGACGTTGAGCTGCTCAAGGGTGAGGATCTTGGTGGGAATGAGACGGAAGACGCAGCAGTAGCCTCGGTGCTGCTTCATATAGTTGCAGCGGAAGCGTGATGTCTCGTCCATTTCGTAGGCAAAGTCAGCGTCGCCGCCCTCCACGTAGTCTGCCCAGAGCTTCTCGGGGCAGATGGGCTCCATGAGCGCGATCATGTCTTCGCGCGTGAGGATGTGCTCGGCGACGGGGATGATCTCACCGTGGATGCGGATTTTGGGGGCTTCACCTTCGGAGAGATGGAGGTCGGAGCCACCGCGCTCGACGAGGATGCTAAAGTATTGGTCAATGAGATTTTTCATGAAAAAAGGAGTCTTTTCAATGGGGTGCTAGGTGGTGGGATTAGGACTTCTCAGGATTCTCAGCAAGGAATTTGTCCATCATGGTGAGGTCAGCCGCGCGGAATTGGCACTCCTCGGCGGAGATTGTACCTGCGAGATAGAGCTCTTGGAGTGCATCATCGAGCAGGCGCATGCCTTGGGCCTTACCCGTCTGGATGAGACCGGGGATCATGAAGGTCTTGCCCTCGCGTATGCAGTTCGCCACAGCGGCGGTGTTGACCAGCATCTCAAGAGCCATGACGCGACCCGAGCCGTCCTTCTTGGGAATGAGCTGCTGGGAGAGGATGCCTCGCAGCGACTCGGAGACCATGATACGGATGTGGTCGCGCTCCTCGACGGGGAAGGCGTCGAGAATACGGTCGATGGTACGAGCGGCAGAGCCTGTGTGCAGGGTACCGAGCACAAGGTGACCCGTCTCTGCGGCGGTGAGGGCGAGCGAGATGGTCTCGAGGTCGCGCATTTCACCGACCATGATGATGTCGGGGTCTTCACGCAGGGAGGCGCGCAGGGCGCGGGCGAATGACTCGGTATGCTTGTGCACCTCGCGTTGATTCACCTGACAGAGCTTGCTCTCAAAGATGGTCTCAATGGGGTCTTCCAGCGTGATGATGTGATCGCGGCGGTCGGCATTGATGAAGTCGACAATGGAGGAGAGGGTTGTTGACTTACCCGAGCCCACCGAGCCTGTGACGAGGATGAGTCCGTTCGTATAGCGCGTGAGCGGGATGACGTATTCCTTGGGGAGTCCTATCTCATCCATGGTCTTCACATTCGTATTAATAATACGGTAGGCCATGTCGTAGCCGAGGCGTTGGCGTACCACGGAGGCACGGTAGCGTCCAAAGCTATTCTGGTAGGCGAAGTCGACGTCACCGCGTGCATTGATGCGATCCCACTCTTTCTCCGTCAAGAAGCTCCTAGCAAATTCCTCCGTGTCAGCCGCGGTGAGCTTGGGCGCACCTTCCCAGATGGGGCAGAGTGTGCCGAATCGTCTCCAGCTCGGTGGGAACTCGGTGGGGATGTGGATATCGGAGCAGTTGCACTCAATCCCCTGCTTGAGCAGAGCATCGGCATCAAGGTTGAGCGCGATGACGAGATAGCCTGTCTCTTGTACGTAGAGATAGAGGTGGAATTTGCCCGTGCTGCTGTCGTAAATAAAGTCGATAGCCCCTTGCTCATCTAGGGTGCTGCGCTGCTCCTCATCGGTGCAGCTAGCGACAATTTGCTCGAGATCATCAGCGGAGAGAACGCCTGCATCATCGCCCATGGGTACCATTGTGCCCATGGCGATCCAGTAGGGCTGGTAGCCTGCATTGAGGTAGACTTGGGGGCTGTATTCGGCCTTTGCTACGCCAAGGTAGGGCTGTAGAGAATCATATATGTAGTCACTCATAGTAGAATTATGAAAAACTTTATCACATGAGATCTAATCTGGCGAGCGAAAAATACGATAGATAACTCTTTCTTTCCCCCCGAGTCGCGATTGATGAAGGTCGGGTCAGTCGAGTGAGCTGACAATAGAGCGATTTCTTTCTCTGAGTAGTCGTTGCTGCCCACTCTAGCCTATCCTATCATCGGAGGTATTGACCTGTGCTCCTCGTAGAGTAGTAGATCTTGTTGAGTCGATAAAAAAAGAGGGGAGATTGTGAAATCTCCCCTCTCTATGGTACGCTATGGATAAAAAATGCTTACATGGCAGCCTTGAGCTGCTCTACCCACTTGGCGATGCGGTCGTCAGTGAGGTCGGATTCGTTGTCTTCGTCAAGGGCGAGACCGACAAACATGCCGTCAACGACGGATTCGGATTCGTCGTACTCGTAGCCCGAGGCATCAACCTGATTGCCGATGAGGGTAGCACCTGCCTTTTGAGCGGCTGCTGCAATGGTCATCAGCGAGTTGCAGAATGTATCAGGGTAGCAGGAGGAGTCACCTGTACCGAAGACGGCGACTTTCTTGCCTGCGAGAGGTGCAGACTCGAGGTCTTCAATGACGCTTTCCCAGTCATCTTGCAGATCGCCAGCACCCCATGTGGATGAGCCGAGGAGGAGGACATCATAGTTGTCCATGTCTGCGAGATCGTAGTCGCTGATGGTGGCGACGTTGTCTTCATCGACTCCGAGGGCTGCTGCGAGCTTGGAGGCGACGTCTTCTGTGTTACCAGTTGTCGAACCGAATAAGATGGCAATTTTGCTCATAAGCTCATTCTAAATGAAAGAGGAAAGTTTGTCAATGAAATTTAGTGTGAACTAACTTCGCCTTGATCTCAAGTAAGTTATAGAAAATTGATGAGAAAAAAAACAAGCAAGCCTCACGCAGGGAGGCTTGCTTGTTGATTGAGGATGTTGATATTTGTTAGGGCTTAGCTACCCAGATGAGCGAGTCGCTGTCGTATTGGGGCCACTGGAGGGCACCTCCACCAAATCCCGCCTTTTGGAGGAGTGCGCTGACCTCGGCGGCGGTAGGGGTTGACATGTCTGTGCGGAAGAGTTGCAGATTGCCTGCTCCCTTTGCTCCGTCTGTGACGTCCTCGATGAGGAGGGCAAAGCCGAATGCACCACCGGGGATTTCCGAGATGAAGATCTCGATGGGGTATGTCTGCCCTTCACGTACGGAGAAGACATTGCCCGCGGTGAGACCGCCTACTTGATTGTTCCAGTTGCCCACACCTGGTACTTTGAGGAATTGGTAGTCCTTCTTGTCGGGGTATTTGCCCGAGGTGACATCAGCGTAGTAGCCTTTTTCTGTGCCGAGTCCGCGATTGGTCTGGTTGATGGTGGGGATACTCCAGCCCGCTTCGAGAACCATCTTGCGGTTAAAGCGTACGGCGATCACGTCATCCGCAATGCCGACAAAGCGGAATTTACCTGTCTTGGGTGCGACGATCTTGCCGCGGTAGATGACTGCCCATGCGGAGGGCTTGACCTTGTCCGCGCAGTTGAAGGCGTGTGGCGCGTATTCTGCTTTGCATGTGGGTAGCATGAATGAGCCGCTGTAGAGTTTCGTATCGGATTGGAAGAATGTTCTGAAAGTCTTTCTTTCATTCCATCCATCATCGAAGAATTCTTTGTAAAGGCTGAGAAGCTTTTGTGTGCTCTCAGGGGTGATACCCGTGCTTGCGCCACTCTTGGTGAGCTTGAAGTCGTAGAAGGTTCCCTCAAGGGTGGAGCCACCAGCATCGCCAGAGCCCATGCCGCCTTCGCCTTCACCGATGCCGTCGCCTATGCCATTACCACCAAGTCCTGCACCGATGTCCATCTCCATGCCGACGCCAAAATCAGTGGTGGGCACATCTGAGATCGCCATTTGAATATTCGACGATGCTGTGGAGACAATGACGGGGGGTGCGACGCTGGAGGAGGGAGGTGAGCTCTTGGAGCTGAGCTCTTGGACCTTGGGCTTTCTGGTCGGAGGTTTGTTGCTTGGAGGGGGCTCGTAGCTCAGAAAGGCAGGCAGCTCATTGCCTGCAATGAGCGTGTAGGTGAAAAAGAGACTCGCGCCCCCTGCGACGATGAAGCCGAGGCAGGCGCCGATCGCGGATAGCTTGTTGCGAAGCATTTTGCGGCGCAAGGCTTGTTCCGCTTCTTCGCTCATTTGGATGTGTAGTGCCATGATTGTATGATTTCTTGGGTTGCTAATACTTTAGCATAAAACGGCACTCCCCGAAAGCAGGAAGTGCCGTTGCGATTGTAAAAACTGTGTTACAAAAAGTGCCTAGGGGACGCTGGTCCAGATGGGGGCATCCCCGTTGAATTGGGGCCACTCCATACCCTTTTTGAGTGCCTTGTGCTTTTGTAGCTCAGCGGTGAGCTCAGCCTTGTTAGGAGCAGAGAAATTGGTGCGGAAGATGTCAAAGACCTTCTTGCCATTCACGACTTGACCGTCCTTGATGTCGTCGATCAGAAGCGCAAAGCCGAATGCACCACCGGGGATTTCAGAGAGGAAGATTTCGATGTCATAGACCTGTCCTTCCTTCACCTCAAAGGGAAGACCTGCCGTCATGCCGCCTAGCTCACGCTCTGCATTCCATGTCGCAGCTCCGGGGACTTTGATGAACTCATAGCCTTTCTTTTTGGGGTACTTGCCCGCGGCTATATCTTTGCGATACTGGGGTCGAGTACCAGGACCTATACCATCAGTGGGGACGTTGTAGCCAGCCTCGAGTACCATCTTGCGGTTGAAGCGCACGGCGATGACGTCATCCCCCGCACCGACGAAGCGGAAGCTACCTGTCTTGGGGGCGCGTACGCGACCGCGGTAGATGACCGCCCAGCCCGAGGGCTGAACCTTATCGGCGCATTGGAAGGCGATAGGGGCGTATTTGGGGTCGCAGACGGGGACAAAGAAGTTCGCCGCGTAGAGCTTGGTGGGAGACTTGTAGTACTTGGAGAGCTCTCTGTCATTCCAGCCTTTTTCAAAGAAGTCTTTGAAGATACCGGCTACTTTTGCACGCTGTGAGGAGGGGTTGATACCCGTGGAGGCGCCGCTCTTAGTGAGCTTCAGGTCGTAGAGGGTGCCTTCGAGTGTCGAGCCACCTGCGTCACCCGAGCCCATGCCACCGCCTTCATCACCGACACCATCGCCGATACCGCTGCCGCCAAGACCCGCGCCTATGTCCATCTCCATGCCGACGCCAAAGTCGGGGGTGGGCATATCTGACATCGACATGACAACACTCGATGCCGAGGTGGAGACGATGACGGGAGGGGCGACGCTGGAGGAGGGGGGAGAGCTCTTGGCGCTGAGCTCTTGGACCTTGGGCTTTTTGGTCGGAGGCTTGTTGCTTGGGGGTGGCTCGTAGCTCAGGAAGGCGGGTAGCTCATTGCCCGCGATGAGGGTGTAGGTAAAAAAGAGGCTCGCACCCCCTGCGATGATAAAACCGAGGCAGGCGGCGATTGCCGATAGTTTGTTGCGAAGCATCTTGCGGCGCAGGGCTTGCTCCGCTTCTTCGCTCATTTGGATGTGTAGTGCCATGATCGTATGTTTTCTTGGGTTGCCGTGATCGTATCATACTTGGCGCACTTTTAGAAGAGGGAAATACCTTTGCTATTGTAAAATTAGTGTTACAGCAAAGTGTGATCAGACAGGCTAGGGGCTGGATGCTTCTACCTATCTGCTTTTGGAGATCTTTGTGAAAATGCTTGCAAAATGGACATAATGAGCGTAGAATCGCGCGCATGAATATTGAGACAGACGCGACTGTGAGCTCCAAGCGCGATTTCATCCGCGATATGATAGCACGTGATCTCGCCGAGGGCTACTGTGAAGTGCCCATCACGCGATTTCCACCAGAACCCAATGGTTATCTCCATATAGGACACGCAAAGGCGGTCTGTCTCAACTTTGGCCTCGCCCAAGAGTACGCGTCACTCGGTGCTCGCTGCCACCTGCGCTTTGATGATACCAATCCCTGCAAGGAGGATGTCGAGTTCGTCCGCTCCATTCAGGAGGACATCAAGTGGCTGGGCTTTGACTGGGGGGATCACCTGTATTTTGCCTCAGATATTTTCCAGTTTTACTATGACTGTGCGATGCATTTGATCGAGAAGGGGCTTGCTTACGTAGACCTGCAGGACCGCGAGACGATACGCGCGCAGCGTGGCAATCTGACGACAGCGGGCACCCACTCGCCCTACCGCGATACGGCTGTTGAGGAGAATAAGCGTCTCTTTACCGAGATGAAGGAGGGGAAATTCGCCGAGGGTGGCGCCGTGCTACGAGCCAAGATCGACATGGCAAGCAGCAATATGAATATGCGCGATCCTGTCATCTACCG